>DUKP01000068.1 GCA_013329295.1 Candidatus Poseidoniaceae archaeon | reverse complement strand
AACAATCCACCTTGGCCTGCAGATTCTCCAGCATCTGCTTCGTCCAATGAAGGAGGCAGTACATGCCCGATTTTAGTAGAGAAAACTGGTGAATTATTGTCGAAGTTAGGTGGGGAAAGAGGTAAATTGGCATTGATTGTCAAGGTTTGCGGTATTTCATTATCAGTAATTGCACTAAATGGTGCTAATTGTTCGCTCAAATCACAATCACCGTTTAATTTAATCATGCAAGGAGTTGATGCCAAGGGAGATTTCCTATCCCCTAATGCCCAACTTCTGGCATATAAATAGCGATGAATAACCTTCCTGCCCAATTCATTCGCCATAGATGATGCTAATGTTATTCGTACAAGAATAATTCCTTCTAAACCCTAACTTCAAACATGACAAACCCGACGCCGTAACATGCAGGGAGTGGTTAGACCGTTAATTCTAATCATTTGCCTACTTCTTTCATTAACTTGTTTAACATTTGAATCACTTGTTTCAAATAGTACGAATAATGGTCATTTAGACGAAAAATTAGAGATTCAATTATCTTTGGAAAACGATTATACTTGGGATATTGTTTTAGGAAATTGGTATAGCATTCAAACTAATTGTATGACATGTACCTCGACATTATCGCTCAATGATGTCGAATTAGATTCCAACCACACTAGTTATTTTGGTCAAGCTACTGAAAATGGACAACTTAAATTAACAATCGAAAATTCTGAGCAAGAAGTTTTCGAAATCTCAGCATCTGTAGATATTAATGATAACTATCCACAAATAAGACCTGCTCCAAGTGAATCATTTGAGTTATACAATGCTTTTCAATGTCTTGAAACAAATCATTGTATTGATGTGAATTCTCCGATACTATCTAGTTCGAGAACTGAATTAAATAATGATGAAAATAAGATAATCTCTGGAGTTATTGACAATCAACAAGCAGAATTTATTGGTTTTGAAGTCACATTAGGGGACACTGTTGAATTTTATCTTGAACATTCAAGTTCTGATGTAACCTTTGAGGCTTTTTTTCAAAATGTAACTACAGAAGTCGAGATGGGTAATGTTGCATCTTCAAACACAGTTATGAATTACTTTGATACTCCAAATGTATTATTCTCAAACATTGAAGGAGATGGTAGAGTTATTGTCAAAGTGTCATCTGCTACAATCAATACAGTTTGGTCTCTTGGAATAATTATTCATTCTGAAGACAACCCTACAATGTTGGATTTGTCAGAAACAACAGAGATTTTTGGCCATAATACCAAAACTATAATTTTTGACCTAAATGACACTACTGCGCCTGTCTTAACTCCAGTCATTAATGATGTCGAGTATACTTTCTACTCACTGGTCAACACTGAATGGTTATATTCAGGAGCAGGAAACTTTTCTCACGATACACAACACAGAATTTTCCCTTTACCGATGAGTAATGCAGTTAGATTAACCCTTTCAGCTGATGTTTTTTACATTCAATTAGAACATGAAAGTTATGATGATATTAATAGCGGATTTGAGGCTCCATCTCTACCTCCAATATTGATTTCTACGAATAATTCGTCTTGGCCATTATTGGATGTAAATGATCAAACTCTTACTGGAGAATTTACTAAATCAATTGGTGATTCTTCAGATGTTTATCGAATAGAAATAGATGCATGGGAAGATTCCATACACTTTATCAAGATAGAAATTGATGGCGATATCAATGACTTCGAGATCGAATTAATCGAGAAAAATCAAGATGATTGGTCTGAAGTAGAATCTAAAGTGAAGACTGTATCATTGAACAAGTTAAGTGTAGCAATGGAATTTTCAAGAGGAACGCACTTCTTTAGAATTTCATTACTAAATGATTCTGTCAATTCCGTTTGGGGTGATTATCATGAACCTTCAAAATATACAATCATTACTACATATGAATTAGTTGATGAAGGTGAAGAACCATGGTTTCCACCCGATGAAAATGCCAAAAAATGGGGTGGTGTTGCTAGATGGTTTCTAGGCCTACTATTCTTAATTCCTGCAGTATATATTAGCATGATACAGATTAGGAAGAAGAGTTATGCAAGGAATTTGCTCAGTAAGAAGCAAAGGTTAGAATGGTTAAAATCAAGATTAGATGAGGGTATAAGTCCTAAACAAAATAGAAAGGAACTTGCCAAATCACTAGAAGCAGTTACCACTCTTGATTGGGATGATGCATGCCAAACATGGGGTGATACTGACATCTCTTATCGGACTGACAATGTTGCAATTGCCTGCTGGAAGTTGGATGAAAGAATTGCAAAATCACAAGATTCTTGGCCACTAATTATTGGCGTATACATCATAGATGGAAATTGGGAAATTGCTGCATTACGGCTTGATTCTCCTGAAGGAGAGGCTTGGAGTATTGAGTCAGTAACTCCAAGATTCTTGCATAGTGGTTATGAGATATTTTTAGACACAATGAATAAGGGCAACAAGACATTTATTTCTGTTGAGTTATCTGGTTCTGCAAAATCTGTGGATGTTGAACTAAATGGCCGAATGAATGGTGAACCATTTGCTTGTAGGGCATCAAAAACACTGTACAGAGACGAAGAAGAGTAATTATTTGCGACGCTTGGATGCGTCGTCCTTGATCCTTTCTTGCAATTCATCATCGGTATAATCTTCTCTTGTTGATTCAAGATACTTCCGTTCTTCTTTGCTTAATTTACGTGGCATTTGTAATTTGACTAACACCACTACATCACCCCGACTAGATCCTCTAAGTCGTGGAAGGCCTTTGCCTCTAATCTCTATTGTTTCACCAGAATTAGTCATTTTTGGAACTGTAATTTTTAATTCACCTCCATCGATGTGAGGCAACTTTATGGTAGTTCCTAGAGCTAAATCCGTATATGTTAGAGGCAATGACATAATTAAATCTGCACCAGACCTTTCAAACCAATCATGTTCCTCAACCTCTAATTCAATGAATAAATCACCGTTTTCACCTCGGCCTCTATGTGCGGGCTCTCCCTTACCTCGCATTCTCAACCTAGTACCATCTTCAGCACCTTTAGGAATATTGAATCTAAGTTTTGTTTCCTTAGGTTGCTGGCCACTACCTTTGCATGATTTACATTTAGTTTTGATAATTTGACCAATACCAGAACAAGTTGGACAATCTCGAATTACATCTTGAACAAATGGTCCAACTTGTTGCCTTGCTCGAATCCTGCCTTGGCCACCGCAATTACTGCATGAAATGATATCACCATTTTCAGCACCAGTGCCATCACAATCCTCGCATGAATTTGGCAATTCAATCTCTAATTCTTCACTTGTTCCTTGAAATACCGATTCCAAATTAATACTATATCGAACAATTATATCATTACCTCGATTTCTCGACCTTCTTGAACTGCCACCGAAGAAACTTGAGAAAAAATCACCACCCAGTATATCTTCTAAGTTGATATTAAACGAGCCGCCACCAAAGCCACCAAATGGCGAACCACCTGGCTGATTATGACCAAAGCGATCATACATTTGCCGTTTTTCTGGATCCGATAGAACAGCATAAGCCTCTTGTATCTCCTTGAACTTATCTTCTGCGTCATCTTCGGTACTACGATCGGGATGATACTTTCTAGCCAAACTGCGGAAGGCATTTTTCAGCTCTTTGTCGTCAGCTGATTTATCAACACCGAGAACTTCGTAATAGTCTCGCTTATCTTCCATAATACCCCCCCTGTTCAACCTGTAACTCTAACATCTTTCAATATCACGGAATTAATTATAATTCTAAACCACAATTATCACAGAATCTATCTCCCGGCTTTGTTGGATATCCGCAACTTCTGCAACCTGATGATTGATTTTGTGATGGTTGACTAAAGTTTGAAGGATTACTTGAAGGCAACATAGCCATAGATTCTAAACTTTGACTTGCTTTTACAACATTATTTGATGGTTTAAATGATGAAAAATCCTTAGCCTCTTGAGTCTGTATAGCATCTTTAGAATTTGAATTTTGTTCAGATTGCTCATTAAAATCATCTACATAATTTGCATCAGGGCCAATGTCAACTTCATTACGTTCGTATTGTATTGGTGCTTGGGGTCTTTCTGCTCTTACAGGTGCGGCTTCAGATGCACGTTTTAATGCAGCAATACGTTGCTCTTCACGTGAAATATTAGCAGATTTCTTACTAAATATGCCAGAAATGAAATCTAGAACTCTATCCATAGGGCTTGATTTTCGAGTAGCACCGATTGTCGACTTAATCTCTTGATCATCAAAATTTGATTCTCCCGAGACTCTTCTTGTTGCTTCAATGACACTTTTTGACTCGTTGAGCATCGAAACTTCGACCTTGTCCTCATCTGATAATTCTAATTCAGGAGCTTCGTTAGAAATTTGTGAAACATCTGCTGATAAATTGGATTGGTTGCTAATCTCACTTGGAACCTCTACATTGGTTTGCCAAACACCTGCTTCCTCTGCAGCATAAACATTCTTCATTTTTTTCATCACTTTGGAGCGCCGATATTCAAAATCCTTCACAGTGCTTGATTTGCGGTATATGATGATGCCGAGAAAAATTCCAAACAGATAATATGGAATCATTAGCAAAGGCTCGATTGAAAAAACATCTCGTAAAGGAGTCACAACAACATGAATAAATCCCATTAACATAATGGGCATTGCTGAAACACTTTTTGCGCTAAGTGACTTTTCCACCATGTCATTCATTTCCTGTTTATGTTTACGATTAATTTAGATTCCCATTGTTTGATTCTCTATCATTGAAAGAACGTGATTTCCCAAACAACCCATAAATTAAACCAATTGAGAAAGATGTATGTAAAATAATAATTGCTAAAGGTGTTCCAACAATCATCGAAAGATTTCGCTTTACAATAGTTGTCCTAATCCCTTCAATGCCCAATACTACAGCATATAGTCCAGCAGGTACATACCAATACTCAACTCCACTGAAAAGTAATGCCATTGTAATTATTATTCCAATCCAAGGCAAAAATTCTCGTAAACTTGCTCTCCTACGGTGTCGCTTCAGAAGTTTAGTACGCCAAAACCCATAGCGAAAGCCCATTTTGCCCCAACTTAGTAATGAATATCTTTTAGCCATCTTCACAGCAACTACATCAGTTCTGTATAATTGATAGCCAGCATTAATCATTCTCATAGAAATGTCACTATCTTGACTGGTGATAAATGATGTATCCCAACCGCCTACATCATCTAAGGCTTTACGTGAATGTAGACAAAAAGCAGGAACATTGGTTTTTTCGGTCCCAGAAAAGTTACTGAATTGACCACTACCACTTGCCAAAGAGGAAGATAAACCTGCTTCAATCCAAGATTCTGTCAAACCTAAATCTCCGTCACGAGATTCAACCTTAACTCCTAAAGCACCAACTGGCTTGGCACTAGATTTATGTAAATCATTGATTACATCAATCATCGATTCAATATGGTTTTTTCCAATTGTACAATGCCCGATTATTTCCAACAGATAATCAACTGAATTTGGAATTATTTCAAGTGCTAAATTTCTTGCCTCAGCAACATATTTGCCAGGGTTTTTGTGCAAGGATATTTCAGGGTAAAGGGGATCTTTATTTGCAATAAATTCGCTAACTAACTGATAAGTAGAATCGCTTGAGCCTCCATCAAAAATGTAAATACTATGCAATTCTTTTGGATACGATTGATTACATAGAGATTCTAAGCATTCGATAATTGTGGATTCCTCATTTAGTACTGGTATTACAGACGCTACTTCTTGTGTGAATTCGCCTGCCATGAATCACCATTGTGCTTTTTGTTTTCATACTTACTAATTCTAACACTAAAATAAACAGTTTGAAGAGTAAAACACACTTAGCCGTAATGTGACTGATACCAAAATACTACTGAATGGAGTTGATGAAGGTATCAATACAATAGTTACTTCTAAGATTACTGGGGCTGAATCTCCAGACTTAGTTTTGCAAAGTATTCAAAATATCTTCCCAGAGTTCACCAATTCAAAACCAATGAATCATCCAAGTTTTGGCAATCCGTCAAATTTTGAACTAAGACAAGAAAATATGTCGATGAATAATTTTCTCGTTTTGTTGCATAAGCAAGCCATATTAGATACTGCATTAGATGTATTGAGTATGAATATGAAAGACAATGCTACCAGTTTTGAAATCTTGAGACAGGCATCAATCTCAGGCAAAATTGCATTCAATTTAGGTAGCCAAAATCCTCTTGGAGGTGTGATAAAGATTGAGATGAGTGGAGAGGATTTACCTGCTTGGATTGAAGCTGCAACATGGCATAAGGGGCGAGATACAGTGCCTCGAAGAATTAATGATGAAAGGACAATGAATGAAGATGGTGATGCATCTACTTGGCATTGATTGTCTCCAAAATTGACAATGCTAAGTCATAATCAGCAGGTGCAATATTAATTCCTGTAAGATTGTCAAACCATCCAATCTTATCGTGGGAAGTCCACAGTTTTCTATTTGTCTCCAGTTCGTCAATCTCTAATTTAATTTCTACAATGTGTAAATTAATTGCTAAGTCTGTATACTCATGATAATTACTTGAAACAAATCGGATTGGAATCACCTCACAATTGAATTCTTCCATCATTTCTCTTTGTATTGCTAAAAAATGTGATTCACCATCCTCGACTTTACCACCTGGGAATTCCCAATTGCCCGATAATTTTGACACACTATTTCTACGTGCTAACATGATTTTCTCATTTCTAATCAATAATGCACCAACCACTTCGAGAACTGGTTTGTAAAAAAATCTCGCAATGATTTTCTTTAGAGTACTTATTGAATATTGCAAAGAAATTTTTTGCTCGCTTGGAATATGAATAAAGCAAGTTTTAATTGAACCATATTGTTCGGTTTTATTCAATGATTCTAGAGTTCTAAAATAGGTCTCATTGCAAAGAAATGTCCCCGCATCATTTGATAAATTCAAACCACTAATCGAAGGATATGAAATTGCATCTTTAACGAACTTATTACAATGCAAATCAGTATTACCAAGTTGCTGATTTGAAATTTGGCGGCCTAAATTATCAGGGATTCTCATATCTAGAAGATTTTTAGCAGTTGTCTCAAATTTAATTGAATCACATGACTCACAAAGCCCCATGTGAACTATTGCATCCCACTTTTCCCCATTAGAAATCCTATCAGAAACTAAAACTGAACCTGGTTTATCAACTGTCAACAATTGTTTTTCAATTGTTACTTCAATTCCAGGATAAGTTATGTTTGACTTTCTTGAATTATGCCAAGGATCACAGACAGTTATTGTAGAATCAATCATATTGAGTATTTTTTCTGAAACATTTTCTAGATTGTCGCCGAATGGCTCAAATCCTGTCAGCAAAATTCTCGCCATGA
This sequence comes from Candidatus Poseidoniaceae archaeon, assembly GCA_013329295.1. Lineage (GTDB taxonomy): Archaea > Thermoplasmatota > Poseidoniia > Poseidoniales > Poseidoniaceae > MGIIa-L1 > MGIIa-L1 sp9596u. Next base: position 1,842 of record DUKP01000068.1, on the reverse strand, counting down.
ATATCCCAGTGAGGTTGAACTTTTGACCCTGTTTGTATACAATCTTGCGTTATATTGACATGGTGGAAGTCATACCGTTACTTGAGTCATGATGACAGAGTCAAGTTTTTCTAAATCAAATTCGGAGCCAAATAAATTGGTTACCGGGTTAAAAATATTTAGACAGATCTGGAAAGAAATGACTCTTGGAGTAGGTTTTTGGGGTGCTTTAAGACCATTGGTTGCAGCAATTATTGCAGCTGTACCATTCTTATTTTTGGGTCAGCACTTTAATCGTAAACATCAGAAGGGTTTTGACCTTGCTTTACTACAAATTCCACTAGCTCTAACAGTAATTCTTTGGTTTGTTCTGTGGGGTTATTCAATTTTTGATGCTTGGAGAGATGCAACAAAGTTGGTTGCTGAAAGCAACAACTAAGGAACCCAAAGTTGATCCCAAACTGGAATTTCACCACTTAAGATTCCCGAAAGGTCATTCAAATCATCGTTATCAAACTCATCTGGTAATTGACCTGTGATGATAGTACCTATGTCTGCAGATTCTACTGCCCAATACATTACTGAATCTTCATTATTTGAATGACCGGGATGATCTTTGTCCTCATGATCAACCGGTGATTTGTAGACCAAATTAACTAAACCAAGTAAATGTCCAAATTCGTGAACTAATACACTATTTTCAATTTCTTCTGCAGAAGGTCGATTAAAAATCGGTCCTTCAGCGTCTTCAACTGTTTCTTTGAAAATAGCAACTGTGGATGCATCGACTGCTACACCTAGAACCCCCCCGTCACTATAAGTTCCAGATGGAAAAATGGCTTGCCAATATAGTGTAGATGAGGTCTGAGGGTCGTTAGACTTGTGTTCCCAAGATTTTTCTCTTACATCATCAGCAGTCCAAGAACCAGAATGTTCAAAATTTGTTTCTGTAAGTAGGACATCTATACCATTTGGTTTGTCACAAACCTCTTGTAGCCTTGTTTTTAGAAGATCAACAGAACTCTGTTCAGGCATATATCCCGATTCGTAATCAATTTCAACGACCATCGAGGTATACTCATCCGAACTTAGGCATGCCAACGTTAAGCCTCCAGGTATGCCTTTTTTGTCCGGAGATTGCAAAAAATCATCTCCAAAGCAACCAGAGAATGCCGAGAAAATCATTAGCAAACCGAATAGAATAGGGAGCGTTTTCTTTTTGCCCATATACAGACCCAACCTTTTGTTATTCAAAATACTGTCACCAGTCTTCTGGTATTTCAAATGGTGAAAATAATTGACCTGGGGAGATTATGTTCGCTAATTGAACTCTAGCCAAATGCTCCCACATTCTTAGTGCTGAAATGCCGTCCAGCAATATCATTTCAGTTTCAATCATCGTGACTCTTACTAAAGTTTCTAAGATATCCATCCTATCTTGATCTAGAACTGAAAGAAGTTTATCAATAGCTAATGATGATTTCACTTCTTCATGAATTGGTTTTTCAATTGGCCATTGATTCAATATCTTATCAGGAATTTGCATCTCATTCTCTTTAGCATATATTTTCAATGAATCAAGCATTGGACTAATCATATTTTGAATAACCATACTTACTTCAACCAATGGCATATTCAATTGCTTGATCAAATTGACCATCCTCTCTTGAAGAGTAACCAAGGAATCAACTGATTTATCTGACAAAAAAGCACCTCTGAAATTTCATCCAGTTTGCCTTGAATCATATCTTATTGGCGATGAGTCTCCTCTTATGCCATCTTCTTCATCATCATTTACTTCAAACCAATCTACTATCCAATCACCATCGGTATCCCAATTTATCGGACTACTACCTTCTGCAA
>DUKP01000086.1:8399-9601 GCA_013329295.1 Candidatus Poseidoniaceae archaeon | reverse complement strand
TAATGGCTCTGGAAACACCAAATCGCTACAGGTAATGGACGATGATGTCCAACAGGCTCAATCTGGAGATCGCGTTGGTATAGCGATTAGAGGTGCCAAAGAAGATTCCCTTAGTAACGGCTCAATCATAGTTAAGCCAGCAATCAATGACAAAAAGACAAACACTCATATCCCATTATCTGTAGTTGAACACAAATCTTCAGAAATGATATTGGATGTTTCGCCATTCCAAAAACGAATTCTTAACCAAGGTGATGTCATCCACATTAGTGTTGATCTGCAATTTACTGTTGGTAGGATTAAATCTGTCAACAACGAGAATATAGTCGTTGAGTGGGATTCTCCTGTTTACATTAGACGAGAAAATCCGGGGTCAGCAATTATTGCACAATTAGATTCAAAACCTAGAATAATGGGCAGTGCAAGTCTTGATTTGAAGGAATGATTCGGCAAAATTTTACTCCCATAAAACTGGGCTTTTTTTGGAGTAAATTTGCGGTGGTTTCTTAACCTACACAGTTTGCTTGAGATACTGGGATGCATTCAACAAGTCGCGTAGCATATTCATCGGCAGAGTCAAATGATGTAAAAATCGACTCGCTATACCTCGATGGTGCGTCAGGCAAAGTTGTAGCAAATATTGATGAAAGAATGCTAAGTTTAGAAGCAAAATCTGGCCATGGCTTAGACATTAAAATCCACTCAATCAATAGAGTCCAACATCATCATACAAGACTCGTTCCTGGCTATATTGCAATAATTGGACTTGCGTTGGTTTGGTCTAGTGTTAGGATTTTTGCGACTTCTTCACTACAAATTTTTACTCTACTTGGTGGATTAAGTCTAATCATTGGATGGGCTGTAACCCGTAAGCCGACATTAACAATTGATACCGATGCTGGTGATTGTCATGTGATTACTGGCAATGATTTCTCACTATTGAAACTCAACACGATTCTATTGAAATTACAAAAGGGATTCTCGCTCGAAGAGGCTGCTGACGGTTTAGAGATTCTAGAAAGTGATGCACAATATCCAAGAAACTCGATTCTTGAGAACAATGAGGTGCCTGTTGAAATTGCTGTAGTAACAAGACCAGAATCAATTGCAACATTCCTATCGAGTGACATTGCAGAATCGGTTGCACCAGAACCTGAAAGTATACCTGTCATGGATATGAGTATTTTTGATTCTCAAATGCC
>DUKP01000086.1:6015-8020 GCA_013329295.1 Candidatus Poseidoniaceae archaeon | reverse complement strand
ATGGCAAATGAAAGAAGGGAACGAATGCCTTCAATCAATGGAAACTCTCTCATTGAAAGGGGAATAAACAATGTTGGAGACCGCCGAGGGCGCGAAGATAGCCATCCAATGTCGATGTTCAACCAACTTGATCTAGATTTACCAAAAGTTGCAGAAGAGGCTCGTAATCAATTACCTATTAATCAATCACCAAATACAGGATTATTATCACACATCGAGTCTACTCAAGCAAATGAGGCTGGTCCAGCACAGATGCCTAATTTATTGCCGAGCTTTTGGAACAAAGATGGCTATCACAATCCAAATGAATCAAATGATGAATCTGTATCTACAGACTTAACTGGATTTAATTCTCCTGATACTTTACTAGGTAATATTGATCTTGAAGGAAACACAATTGAATCACTTGTAGCAAGCGCTAGAAGAGAATCAAATCCTATCAGGCCTGTGTCTGAAAAAATGCCGCTAAACCAAAATTCACGATTGAGAAAGAAAAACTCTTCGAACAATTCTAGATTGATTAAACGAAGAAAGCCAAATAATCACAGTAATCAACGAAGAGGGCGCTTAGTACCATCAATCAGCAATGCTGTTAGAGATTTAGGCACTTCAATCTCCAATCGTATTATCAATACCTTAGAAGAAAGTAACCAGCCTAACCCCAATCTAAGAGAGCGTGCTGATGAAGCACAACAAGATGAGCTTGAGACATTTCGTAATTTAGCACAGGGTGGACTAATTCCAGATGAAAAAGCAAGAGAATTAGAAGAGAATGTCCGACGAAGAAAGGCTTTAATTGAGCAAAATGAACAAGAATTTGCTGAATCTAATGATGAGCTTTCTTGGACTGAATTAATCGATTCAGAGACTCATAAAAATTCAACTGCGGGTAAGGGTGGATTACCAAGAATTGACTTGTAATCAATTTAGTATTCCTTCAAATTCAATAAGTCTTGAATTGAACATATCATTGGTTAAATTTAACAAACCTGATGTTCCAAATGATTCTAGCGTGAAACTTGCAGTAACGGTTGCCCTAATTAGCGCCTCTCTTAACTCTTCACGGCTAATGATGCCTTCATTTGATGCTAAGAAAGCGGCTATTGTACCCGCAAAGGAATCGCCACAACCAGTAGGGTCAACCACATTCTCGGTGGGGTATGCTGGTAATGATATGATTTCATCATCATGGAATGCTACAACACCGTTTTCTCCTTTTTTGATAATTAATGTTTGACAGCCTACTATCTTGATTAATGCCCTTGATGCTCTTATCAAATTGTCATCTTGAGCAAGCATTCTAACTTCTCCATCATTAATAATAATCAAATCTACACTTTTCATTACCGCTAATAAATCATCTTTAGCAATCTCAATCCAAAGATTCATCGAATCTAACATTGATATTCGAGTTCCTTTCGCTTGCTGAAGGACTTTTGATTGAAGCATGGGTACAAGATTAGCGCAAAACAATACTTTTGGAGTCGTTGATTCTGATGGAACTTTTGGATCAAAATCACCAAATACATTCAATTGTGTATCATGAGTTTTTGCAACGCCCATATCTCCATGATATGAGCCCTCCCAACGGAATGTCTTACCTTCTGCAACCTCTAGACCACTCAAATCTAAACCTTGAGATTCCAACATTGCAATGTCTTCGGAACGGAAATCTTGACCAACTACGCCAACTAAACCAATCTTTTCAAGATCAAGATAATTTCCATGAAATCGACTTGCAATGCCAGCATATACTGCTGAACCCCCTAAAGCATTCTCAACAGTTCCAGCAGGTGATGTCACGCTATCATATGCAATACTTCCAACCATAAGAATATCCAAAGTAATCACCTCATCCTAGTAATTCTTGGTGATTGTCAATATACTGTATAGTAACATCTCGATTCAAAAAGTCTTTTTCATCCATTATTCTTCGATGAAGAGGAATTAGGTGTTGTACCCCAGTTATTTGGGTTTCATCAAGAGCTGTGCGCATCCTTCTAAT
>DUKP01000086.1:3607-5595 GCA_013329295.1 Candidatus Poseidoniaceae archaeon | reverse complement strand
CACCTTATACCAAATCCAGATGGGAAATGGCAATCCCATAATCGACCAGGACTCGGAACAAACTCCTTGGGATCTTCAGCATTTAATCGGCATTGAATTGCATGCCCTCGCCATTTAATGTCCGACTGAGATAACGGTAATTCTTCACCCTGTGCTACTCTAATTCCAAGTTCTACCAAGTTGTAACCAGTGATTAATTCAGTTACTGTGTGCTCGACTTGCACTCTTGGGTTAACTTCCAAAAAATAGAAGTCGCCATTTGCATCCCTTAGGAATTCAAATGTTGCAAGTCCTTTGTAACCTACAGATTCTGCACCTTTGCATACTAACTCACCTATTTCTGCACGCTTTTCATCAGTTAGCCAAGGACCTTCTTCAACGAGTTTTTGATGCCTTCTCTGAATTGAACAAAATCTCTCTCCAAAATGTATTGCTCGTTTTCCATCAGCAAGTACTTGGAACTCTACGTGTTGAGCGCCTTGAATATACTTCTCTACAAAGACTCTTTCATCTCCAAATGCTGATTTGGCCCTAGACATACAAAGTTTGAGAGCACTAGCAAATTGTGATTCTTCTTCAACTATTTGCATGCCTATTCCACCGCCACCAGCTGCCGCCTTGATAATGACTGGATAGCCTATTTCATCTGCTAATTTACTAGCAACTTTTTGATCGGAAATTGGTTCAGATGAACCTTTGGCAACCGGTAATCCCGCGCTCTCCATAGCAGCCCTAGCCTCTATCTTGTCACCAAGAAGAGTTATCACGTCACTTGATGGGCCAATAAAGGTGATACCTTCTTCTGTTAAGCGCTTAACAAAATGAGCATTCTCTGCTAAGAAGCCATATCCTGGATGTACTGCATCGCACTGAAGTTCTTTGGCAGCATTAACAACCGCTTCAATATCCAAATACGAATCAAGCGGATTTGAACAATAATTTGGATAAGCGATATCAGACATCATTACTGGCAAGGATAATCTATCTTCTTTACCATGAATTATCGCTGCTTCAATCCCCATATCTCTAAGAGTTCGCAGAATCCTCAAGGCGATTTCGCCACGGTTAGCAATCAAGACTCGATTGAATCCCATAATTGAATGTAAACATCGGTATTCTATGAGTAAAACGGTTGATTTTTTGTATTTAGTTTGATTTTTTGATTACTGATTTCCAGTGATTTGTACCGGAAAAAGGTCAAATTTAGGAAGATTTCATACATTATTGTACTCTTTATTGAATATATTAATATCATAGGATAGTGATGGAATAATATGGTACGAGCAGATAAATCCGGCGCCCAAGTTGTCGCCGAGTTAGGTGGTAGAGATCTCAATAGAGACGGCAAAATCATAAATTTGGTGATTTGTGGTAATTCAAAATTTTATGATTACTCTTGGCTTGAAAACCAACTAGACAATTGGGTTGAGTTGTACACTTACCCCGACATGATAATTATTGGTGGAGCCAGTGGTGTTGACTACTTAGCAGAAAGATGGGCAGATAATCAGAATATTCCTTTAGCGGTTTATAGTGAGGCATGGCAAAGTCCTCGACCGAATTCTGAACTTGACAGCGGTAGACCCGAAGCAGTAGCAACATTAGCAAAAGAAATGTTAGAGCATGCCACCCATATGTTGGCATTTCCCGGACCTGATTCGGTTTGGACAAAACGAATGATTGATATTGCAGAGGATTTGCAAATTCCTGTAACAAGAGTTGATTTGCCAACAGAGGGCTTGTAATCAATAAACATCCCGTAGGTAACGCTTTTGTTCTTTCATCATTGTCTTTTCAATGAAATGAGTTGCATCTGCTTCCGACATGCCTCCATGCTCAATTGCAATCTCAATAAGTGCACGGTGTACATCTTTAGCCATGTATGTCTTATCACCACAAATGTAGAAATATGCTCCATTTTCGAACCATTCCCATACTTCAGCACCGTGTTCTTTTAGCCTGTGTTGAACATAGATTTTTTCTGCTTG
>DUKP01000086.1:0-3211 GCA_013329295.1 Candidatus Poseidoniaceae archaeon | reverse complement strand
ATCTTTGTAATAGAATTCTGTTTTAGATGATTGGTCGCCAAAGAATAACCAGTTCCTACCATTACCACCATCAAATACTCTTTGTTCCATAAAAGCTCTAAACGGGGCAATTCCAGTACCTGGGCCAACCATGATAATGTCAATATCTTTGTCTTCTGGTAAAACAAATGACTTTGTTGGAGACATGAAGACTCCTACTTTTTGATCACTATTTCCAATTTCATCAGCCATAAATTGAGTACAAAGGCCACCTCTATTTCGACCATGATAACTGAATCTAACTATACCTACGGTTAATTCAACAAGGCCTGGGTGAGCATCATGAGAAGAAGCAATTGAATACAATCTTGGCTTTACTCTACCTGCAAGTTCAAAAAATTCTTCTGGCGAATATTTGGCATCAAATTCTCTCATAATGTCGACATAATCTCGCGTCCAAAGATAATCCTCCATCGCTTTCTCATCTGTATTCAAATGCTCCACTTTATCTGCTGGGTCATCTGAAGGAGCGCTAGGTTTGAGTTCCGGAGGCAAGGGTTCATTTTCACTTGCATTCCATATAGCATCACCTCTACTCCTTGATACCATTTTGACATTGATTTTTATACCACTGGCGACTACTTTTTGAGCAAGTGATTGTACAAATTTCTTACTTGCCATATGAACTTCAAAGTCTTTTTTCAGTGCCTCATAAAGAGTTCTTTCACCGTTATGAGTAGTAACAATTGAGTCTTTATCCCACCCTTGCGCCTCGATTAATTCATCAACAATATGGGGTGGATTCTCGGGAATCACGCCAAGTGCATCACCGACCTTATAATCGAGACCTGAATCACCAAGAGCAAATACTACATGACGAGTTTCTTTCTTGGAGCCTTCTCCATTCAAAATGTAATTTTCTGTAATGTTGGTATAATATGGGTTTTTTGCACTCCACTCACTTTTTGCTGCACCGGACATGACAACACCTAGTCTCTCGAACTAATATGCCCTCAAATCGAAAGTAATTGAAGGTTCGGAAATCTATCAACTGATTAAATTGACATTCATGAATGACCAATTAAGCCAAAGCCTAGTGAGTATCCCCGCAACCATGGCGCATGAAATCATTATGCTCGGAACCGGCAATGCATTTCTGCCTAATGGAAGGCACCATTCATTTGCTATTTTTGATAAGAAGCATATCATAGACGCTCCCCCTACTGCATTACTTTCACTACGAGAAAATGGCATTAAAGTAGACGATATCGAGACGATTTTCATCACTCACCTTCACGGAGATCATGTTTTTGGATTACCTTTTTTATTGCTTGAAAGAACTTATATTTCGGATCGAGAATTTCAAAAGTGCTTAACAATTGTTGCAGCACCTGGTGCTCGTAAGAAAATTGAGCATCTATGTGAAATAGCTTATCCTGGATCACTAGAAAATATTCTTTCAAAAATTACTTGGAATGAAAATTCTCAAGGAGTAACTACTGATGGATGGAGTTGGAACAGATTTGAAGTAAATCATAATGATGCAGTGGATCCTTTTGGCTATAGTTTTGAATCTTCTAGTGGAGCGAAATTTGTTCATAGTGGCGACTCTGGACCTTGTGAGCCTCTATATGATGCAATAAGTAAGACTGATTTGGCAATTATTGAAATGGGAATTCCAGAATGGGTGCCAAGTGATGAGCATCACAAGCCATCCGATATACAAGCGCTTAGCGAACAATATCCAAACACTAATTTCATTATTACTCATACATTTATTGATTGCAAGAATTCACAACACCCAACCATAACCTCAAATGAATTTCCAAACCATCCGAGCAATGTTTTACATGCACAAGATAAGTATGTAATTAACTGGAATGGGAAATGGTTTTTCTAACATATTTCAATTATCTTTTTTTCATTAATTATTACACAAATAAGATTGTGAAAGTTTTTGTCAAAGGTATGCTTATGAGGGGGACTCGGACTGGGAGGTTCATCGCGCTTTTCCCGGCCAGCCGGGTTGAGATGCTAAATGGAGGACAGAGGAATGACAGAAAACATATTCGATGGTTATCTGTCTAAAAAAACCCTGTTCCAAAACAAAGAGTTCTTACGTCACAATTACAACCCCAGTAAATTACCACATAGAAAAAATGAGATCGATACTTTATCGTTCAATCTTGTTGAAGCACTGAAAGGACATATTCCATCTAATATGACATTGTATGGTGTTACTGGTGCGGGAAAAACTGCAGTCACAAACTATGTTTGTAGTCAACTTGAAGATAAAGGTAAACAACTTAACCGTTCAGTACAAACAGTTATTGTCAACTGCCGACAGATTGACACCCAGTATAGAGTTCTTAGCCACATTGGAAATTCACTATTAGAAGACCATGAAATTGATGAAATTCCTTTTACTGGATGGCCTACTGATAGAGTGTTTAGTGAACTTGTTAAAAGAATGGATTCAAGACAAGGTGTATTCATTATTGTACTTGATGAAATCGATCACTTAGTTAGGAAGGTTGGAGACGATTTGCTATACAATCTTACTAATCTTAATTCCTCGTTGAAAAAAGCTCGCTCTTGTGTTATTGGAATCTCTAATGACCTCAAGTTCACTGATTTCCTCGACCCGAGAGTGAGATCTAGGCTTGGACAACTTGATGTAATATTCAATCCATATGATGCGCAGCAACTACAAGATATCTTGCGTGAAAGAGTCAAGATTGCTTTACATGATGGAGTGATTGGAGATGGAGTAATAGAAATGTGTGCTGCTTTAGCGGCACAAGAACATGGTGATGCAAGGTGTGCTCTTGATTTGTTGAGAGTATCTACGGAAAAAGCTGAACTTAGCGGTTCAGAAAAGGTTGAACAAAATCATGTGAAAATTGCTCAGCATCAAATAGAAGCTGACCAAATGACTCCAGTAATTGCCAAATTACCAAACCAACAAAAGATCGTTTTAGGAGCCATCTTAATCAATGAAAAGAATGGTTTGAAAAATATTCAAACTGGAGAAGTATACTCTATTTATTCACAAGCCTGCCGTCATCTTGGAACCAATGCACTAACTCAGCGTAGAGTTTCAGGTTTAATTTCAAGTTTGGACATGCTAGGACTAATTACGGCAAGAACAATCAGTAAAGGTAGATATGGTAGGTCAAAGGAAATCAATTCCTGCATACCGCAAAATATCAATCCAGTAACAATTATGTCT
>DUKP01000033.1 GCA_013329295.1 Candidatus Poseidoniaceae archaeon | reverse complement strand
CCATCAAAGGTTAATTCTGGAATCTCTATGACCTCGCCCTCGTCATGAATACCATCACCTTTGAGTAATCTAACCAATACTTTTGGCGGATTGCTAACTTGATTTGCATGAATTCCAGGACTTAGGTGAACATGGCCATGTAGACCATCAAGACGATGAATTTTGATACCTTTTGCTTGAGCTTGTTGCATAAAACCTCCATCCAATGATTCATCCCAATGACTTGGAATAATTATGTGGGTCGCTGATTTTAGTGCAAGGTTGTGAGCGATATGATTTACTTCGGTGTCACTGATGTAGTAGCGATGTGAAATACTACGCAAAGTCTTCTTCAAAAATGGTGAACGCCATGCTAATAATTCAAGTGATGCTCCTACTGCTACGATTCGAGAAATCGGTTGTCCTACTCTACAACATTCAGCCAAAAATTGGTGGCTTGAGCGCCAGCGAGTGATGGCTTTTCGACGTTTTTTCTCACCTACAGGACGCTCTACCCAGTGAATTTGACGTCGAGGAATATGCCCGTCACCTTGCTCGATCATTGTTTGAACTTCTTGCCGCTTAGTTGCGATAATCACATCGTTGTTATTTGAACAACGCAGTAGCGGCGCTAACAAGCGAACATGAGCAGGATGGTCTAGTACCCAACATGTCCGCATACCAATGCCATCCGGTCTCTATTACTCAATGCATCGGAGATTCGTCAAGTTGAAGTCCTGCCTTCTCAAGGCCAATGTATGGACAAGCAAGCAATCGAATTACCAGGGGCTGCCAAATATGGCCCATATTCTGCAGGCGTACAATCCGGTGATATGTTTTGGTTATCAGGCCAAATTGCAGTAGATTTTGAAGGTGTAAAAGCGCAAACTCAAGGCGCATTGGATAAGATTGACACATTACTAAACAACGCTGGATTGACTCGCGAAAACATCTGTTTTGCTCAAATTTTGCTCGATGATATCAATGATTTCGCCGCCATGAATGAAGTCTATGGCGCATGGGTTAGTGAACTCTCAGTTAAGCCTGCGCGAGCTGCTTTTGCTGCTGCAGCCTTACCAGCTGGCGCACTTGTCGAAATTGTCGTTCAAGGCACGAGATGATTTTATGCCGGGCTCGCCATATTTTGACGAGACTCCTAAGGGCATACTAACATGGCCAAAATTACTCAAAGTTGGTATTCCAATTGCTGCAATATCAATACTTGCTGGCTGGCATTTTAATGTTCTAATCGAATTATTACTAGTATTTACTGGAGTTCTAACCATCCTTGCTATCACTCGAAAATAACAACTAATTACGCTTCTTTGTAACAATCAACAATTGGAAAAATCGTAAAAATACCTCAAAAATGATAGTTTTCTTCATACGAATAGTTTTTTTATTAATTTCAAATGCTGATGTCTATGCAGGATAATCTGCGTTCGCTTAAATCTCTAATTGACAAGGGGATTAAGAAAACTAAATCTGGATTTTATGATTTAGTTCACCATCAAAAAACTAAGGAATTTTTTGACCACGATTCATCCACTGCATGGAAAGGCGCTATCGCAGTTTGTTTTATCACTGTTCTATTGGTTTGGTATCCTCTTGGGTATATCGCTGGAGTGATTCAATTCTGCGTTAGAGGGCCACTTCGAGATTTGTTATATCAAGATATTTTTGAAGCGATATTTTACGAAGAATCAGATTGGGGCGGCCCTATGTTACAAGTAAAAGAGGGCGCTTTTTATGAATTCGCTGAAAGACCATTAGGCACCCTTATCATCTCATTCCTTGATGTATCAGATCTAGTAGTGATTTCTATTGTGATGTATTTACTAAGGAAGAAATTACGCATATGGTTACTCATGCTCACAGAAATGTTACCTAAACATTTCAAAGCATATTCAGTACCAATTATTACAACAGCAGTCTTTACATTTGGATGGGGTGCTGCTAGGTCATCCTACCCCTATATATTTGGAATAATATGGAACATTCTGTTTCCAGCATTAGTCGGAATACTGACTTGGTTTACTATTCAAAAAAAGGATTTTTTGATTCAAAAGTCAAAGAGGATTTTGGAGTTAAGAGAAAAAATACCTACAAAATTCAGAATTTTGGCTCTATTTGGTTTCACATTTATTTTAACATACGTTATGATGGCAATTATGCCAAACAAAGGAACACAATTCAAAGAACAGCTTATTGTTTTGATATCTGTATTTCTAGGCTGGTTATTGTCTGTAGAGTATTCTAGTCAGAAAGCAGAAGGAGAAAATCCAAGTAAATCATTACTGCCTTCCCTAGCAATTGCTATTTTGTTTATCATTGTAATTGCCCCTTTAGGAGCGGCAGACCCTTCTGAATCAATGCATCCACATGATGTTTTAGACTCTGACGGATACTACCCTGGTACAATTTACCCAACTGCTCAAGGCATAATTATCGGAATATTTAGTTGTGGAATTGGTGCAAATATTCATTTCTTAATCAAACCTCGAAATCCAGAAGAAGAGAACAATACAGTCCTGTCAAGTGATGAGTCATCAGCGAATAATCAAGAAGGAATGTTAGATGCTGAGAGCAGTACCAGTTCGGAAGAAGATTCAGGGATTGTATCGACGTTGTCTGAAATGTGGAAAGGCATCAAGGAAGAATTTGGTGAAGCGGGAGACCAGATTAGTGACTTTACTAAAGAAGGAGTTAGAATAATTCAAGACGGCCAATTCTGGCTTGACACTATCACTGGTAGTTTGAAAACCATCTATGACACATCAGATCAATTAGTAAACAAAACATCGGGAGAGGATGTAATCGAAGGTGCAAAGAAGGTTGGTAATACCATAGTGAGAATTGGCAAATACGCAATGGATGAGCCGGTAGAATTCTTACTTAGCCTAACACCATTGGAAGCATTAGAGAATTCATTCGACCCCAATAAAACCTTACTTGAAAGGATGGCTAATCTCACTGTTGTTTACATCGAAGGCGTAGGTTTAGTTCTATCAGGTGGCACAGTTAGTGGAGTGAAAGCCGGCGGCAAAGTTCTGATTTTAGGAGAGAACGCTGAAGATGTCAAGGATTTACAGAAGCTAGTCAACGAAGATGAAATAAAGATTGGGAAACAAACCGTTAGACCAAAGGGCAAGAAGTTGGAAGACCTTGAACAAAAAATTGTACCTCGAAAGAAATTTACACCTGAATCGCTTGAAGAAAGAAAGGTTGATTGGCAGAAATCATTGGGGAAGGCCGAATCCAGATTGAAAGATTATAAGGATGCGCTGGAGAGTGGAGATGATGACCTAATTGATAAAGCAATGA
>DUKP01000205.1 GCA_013329295.1 Candidatus Poseidoniaceae archaeon | reverse complement strand
CAAGGAGTTCTCTGCAAACATCTCAAGTGCCATCACTCCTGGATGATATGGTACGCCATCAATGGCATGATCGACAAGGAATGGATGAAGTTCGGTAGAAAGTGTGGTTTCAGTAATGATTGATTTATTCTCCTCGAGTGAAATCACTTTATCAAGTAATGGAAACCTTGCTGGGTCGGCTATTATTGCAGCCATTTCAGACGGTAAGCGAAGTGGTGGTTCTCTAAAACTATCGAACCTGTCCATTAGGCCGAGTGAACCACAACCTAGAACTCGTCGTTTACCGCCAGCAAGAGCCTCGTCAACAAAGATTTCAACTCCGGTTTCAACATCCAGTGTTTCAATTCCTGCAGCAGCAAAGACCGCTTCTATCGAGCCTCGAGTTGCCATTCCAACATCTTTCCAGCCAGTCCAGCCTATAGCAACTGCTCGACACTTGCCACTTGCACTCAATCGTGCCATTTCTGCATCTAAAACGCTGTTAGCCGCAGCATAGTCGGTTTGACCACCATTTCCGAACCTACCTGCTACACTGGTGAAACAAGCTGCAAACTTCAATGATTTTGTTCCTGAGTTTTCAACTGCAGCCATTAGTGATTTCCAACCATCTAATTTGACTCTAACAACGCGGTCAAAAATTTCATGGCTTTTATCTGCGACTAATTTTGAATCTTCCAAACCAGCGCCGTGAATTACACCTGTAATTTTACGATTAAGCGTTTTGCCAAGTTCGATCATAGCAGATTTATCCATCACATCTATCGAGTGATATTTTGCTTTGTTACCTGTTTTTTCTATTCTATCCAAGGTTATGAAAACATCTCTACTACGGGTGAACTTCTGCCATTTACGATTCCAATCCACCATGGTAACTTTACCATCTTCGCTTTCTTCAATCATGGATTCACGTAATGCCATTTTCTTATCTGCTAGCTTTTCTTCACTCCAATCTATCCAAGTTTGAGTTTCTTCGATAAGTTGAGAGCGACCTAACAAGATAAAATGTGCATTGGCATCAGTACTCGCTTGTGCAACTCCAATTATTGACGCCGCAGTAACACCTGAGCCGCCACCCGACACTAACCAAGTATCATTGTTGGCTAGTGGTTGTCGGTCCGCTTCTAATTTTTCATCAAAAGCAACCAATGTCCATCTTCTGCCATCTCGGTCTATACCAATCTCAACTTCACCACCAATATTGAGGATATCGTTGACAATTAAATCTGCGGCATGAGTCGCATCTAGCACAATTTCCGGATGCAAATCCAATGCTCTAGCACGAAGGTGTGTTTGTTCGAAGGAATATGATTTGGTAACTCCGCTAGCCGAACACTGGATTGAGTTGAATAAATCTCCGATATTTCCATGTCTGCCATCAAGGGTGGTAACTGAAGCTACAATTCCTTTGTCCAGGTTACCTAATTTTTCATCCAATCCCTTTAGTAATGAAAACCACCCATGAGCGGCTAAAGCAATTTGGGATGAAGGATAGGTATCTTCATCCCATTCTACTCCGGCTAATTTTAGAGCTGCTAAATGAATCACTCCACAAATATTTGATTTGTTTAATTCATTGCTGACCTGCTCCATATGCTCTATGTTTGCAGGATCTGCACGAAGAACCGTTCTTGAGCCTTCCTTCTGCATTGACATATCGCGAATTTCTGATTCAAAGCCTACTCTAATCGCCTCTAATCCTGCACCTTCAAGTTTCAAACATATCTCTTCAGCAATACCCCAGCCATCATCAGTAACTACAACAGTACCTGATAATTCGATTCTTTCATCAACGCCTAGACACTCTTCAATTTCAACCTGCCATCTACGGCAACCAGATACTGTATTTTTGGACTCAGTATGTGTTTGCGAATCGGTAGAAGGCATGGATAATTGCTCGGCAACTATCTCCTCTTCACTTGATTGTTCAACTACTGAAACGGTTGGTTCAATTTCAGTTGCTCCTCCACTCATTTTTACGATATAAGCTGTGAAGTGATTGAGTGTTGGATGGTCGCTCAAAACAAAATCTTCGTCAACTGGTAATGAGAAAATATCCCTTACCTCTGCCATAATCTCGGCTTGTTTGACAGTATCAATACCCAATTCACCTTCTAAATCTTGGTCCATTTCAATAAAGTCTGCTGGATAACCGGTGTGCTTGACAACAACCTCGATTAATTCGGACTCTATTTCTTCATTACCTCCTGCTGCAACAACTGATTTTGCAGGTTGTGGAGATTCTTTAGGTTCTGCAACTGGTGGCGATGGAGTAATTGTCGTTTCACTTGATGGTGTTTGAGAAACTTCTCCTCCTGTCATTCTTTGTATGTAGGCTATCATGTGATTCAATGTAGGATAATCTGATAGTACGAAATCTTCGTCAACAGGTAAACTAAATTTGGTTCTGATATCTGCCATTATTTCAGCTTGTTTGACAGTATCAATGCCTAGTTCTCCTTCTAAATCTTGATCTAATTCAATGAAATCTGCTGGATAACCCGTATGCTCAACGACTACATCAACCACTATTTGCACCAAATTCGAATCATCAACAATAGCCGGAGGCGTTGACTCTACTGGTGTTGTTGGCAGAGGTGTTGTAACAATCTCTTCGATTGCTTCTTTAGCGACTACTACCGGGGTTGCAACTGCTTGCAATGCAACTCCAGTACCGCCAGACATTTTGTCTATGTAGCCAATCATATGATTGAGTGTTGGGTATTCTGCTAAAACGAAATCTTCGTCAACTGGTAAATTGAATATATTGCGTATCTCTGCCATTATCTCTGCTTGCTTGACTGTGTCAATGCCTAATTCGCCTTCCAAATCTTGATCCAATTCAACAAAGTCTGCCGGATAACCAGTATGCTTGACAACTACTTCAATCACTGTATTTACAACATCATTAGGAGCCGTATTTTGAATCTCTGCTACCGTGGATTCTTTACTTTCCTTAACTTGCTCAATTTCAGTTTCTTGATTTTCTTTTGATTCATCAATAACTATTTGCGGAGTGGCCGTTTCAATTTCGGAAACTTCGCCTTCAAAATTTTGTGTAATCGGCCATTCTGTACCTTGAACGCCCCCATGAAGATTGGTTTTTCCGTCAACATAAGAGACTAATTTACCGTCGAGTAAGCGTAATACAACATCATTAGAATTAGCAAGACTGCGAACCCATGTCATGAATTTCTTACCATCAATTCTATCGCCTTGGACGTCCCATTTACGGACAAAAGATAAGGCGATTTGCGAACCAAAGCCTGCGCCAAATCTCAGACCATACTCGAGATTAGGATAATCACCACCTTTTGATAAGTTTAGATTACCAAGTTCTGGGTCGATCTCTTTATGGTTGGCAATTGGAGGTATTCTGCCAGTTAACATACCGTAAAGCATACTAGCATCCTCGATTCCAACTCCCATTGGATGGCCGGTGAATCCTTTGGTATTGGCGATAACCAAATTATCAGCACTATCTCCAAAAGTACTCCGTAATGCTTTGACCTCTGATTGAGCAGAACCTCCTCGTGCTGGAGTATAGGTCTCATGAGAAAAGAAAGCGGTATTTGGTGCAATCTTATGCCGGTCTAAATTCCACTTTTCCTCCATTCTTGTCATGAAATCATCAACTGTATGAGCAACATGCTCAACATCGAGTCTGGTACCGTGATAAGCAGAATTTGCAATAGTGGTGCCAAGTAATTCAGCAATAGGTTGTACTCCTCGCTCGCTGGCTTGAGAATTTCTCTCGACAACAAATGCAGCTGCACCCATTCCAAGTATCAGACCGTTTCTTCTACGATCAAACGGCAATGCTGTTTCCTCAACGACATTATGCGTAGATGCTGCGCCTGATGCTGCAAAACCACCACCGATCCATTCCCATAAATCATCACCAGTGACATCGTCTGCTGAGATGATAATCACGCGGTCAGCTCGACCCATTTCTATCCAATCTTCAGCCACACCAAATGCTGCAGTAGCCGAGGCGCATGCCAAGTTGATTGTACTATTTGGCCCCCTAATTCCAGTGTATTGAGCAAATTGAGAATGGCCCATATTTAGTGTTTGGAACAAAAATCTTCTATCAAAGCGGCCTTCACCATCATCGCCGTTATTCTTTGCATGTTTCATCGCCATCTGAAGACCTGGGAAACAGGAGGCGAATACTACACCCGTTCTATCTCTTTGAATTTGAGGGACTTGCCAATTAGTAATTAATCTCAAACCACCTTTACCGACCTGTTCAACTGGAGTAAGTGGAATCCCTGCATCTCTAAGGGCGAGTAGACCGGCTGCCATAGCTAATTGAGTAGTGATATCCCAAGCCATTACGACTTTAGCATCAATACCGAATTCCTGTGCTAAATCAAACGCTCCTTTCACGCCTGCAAGTTGTGGAATATCACCAAACTCAGTTGCACTTTCCATATTTACAGAACCATCTCTACCTTTGATTAGTCGAACAATGTTCTTGTCTAACAAACGCTGCTTATATTCATCTGAAACTTCGGAAATACAGGTTTCGCCACGGACTAATCGCTCAAAGACATCTTCTGAAAAGACTTTTTCTCCACCTGGCAAACCAAGTGAAATTCCACTTATCACTATTGGATCTGTTGTACGATTGCTCGCCACTATATTGGATTGTGATACTGTTGCTGCCAAAGTAGTGGTTTGTTTTGTCAAGTAATTTTTTGGTGGTTGCCTAATCCAGCGCGCTAAATCTCCAACTACCTCTACTTTAGTTACATCATATTCTGAATCGGTTTGACACTCTTTACCTATCTTAGTAATTACTTGATTGATTTGTTGATCTGATAACCCTAATAGCGTACGCAAGTTTACCATACCGCTACAAAATTTAGCAGGATAACCAGTAATTGGCCCAAGGCAATCTCCTACATAGGCGGAAATTGCTTCTTCAATTGATACTGAGACTTCAGTTACGACTCTTGATACATCGTTATTTGCCTTGACTACCTGTGATGAATTTGTTGCTAACTTGTCCAAAGTTGGACTTTTTTCGACTGTTTTTACATCATGTTTCGACTTGGTGTGCGCTTCAATCGGCCCTGCCTTAAATGCCTCAGATAGTTCTTCAGAGGTTGGTTCTGGCCATTGCAAGTCCCTGCCCGCAAGATAAATTCCTGCCAAAGCAGTTAGGAAAGATGCTATGCCACCTTGTTTTGGATGATTTGTCATTATTGGCAAGTGTGGCCTTCCTTCTAAAATTTGAGTTGCGAACATTGTCAAAGCACGCTTCGGACCAACCTCAATGAAAATCCTTGCACCAGAATCATACATCTTTTCCATCTGTGAAGTCCATTCAACTGATGATGCCATTTGTGGTGCTAACTTTTCTAATACCGCAGACTTTGAATCATCGCCTTCCATTGAATAGAATTCACCGTCGAAATTTGCAGTGATTGGGATTTGTGGCCAGTTTATCTCAAGTGTTTCAAGGAATCTGCGTAGTGGTTCATTGGCTGGGGCAACTATGCGTGAATGGAATGCATGAGAAGTAGCTAACTGGGTGGTTGAGAATCCATTTGCCTCAAAAGCACTCATTGCAGCCTTAACTGGTTCACTTTCTCCGGCTATCACTGTCATCTTTGGGGAATTCTTGTTTGCGGCTATCACATATCCTTCAGTTTCTTCCAAAACCTTGGCTACTTCAGAATATGGTGCAGTCACACTGGCCATCAAACCTTTATCGTCAATTTGGACCGAACCCATTTCGGTTCCTCTAGCCGCAGATGCACGCAAAGCACCATCCATGTTCAGTATCCCTGAGGACATTAATGCAGCATACTCTCCAAGAGAGTGGCCTGCCACCATGTCAGGTTTTTGTCCATGCGCATTTAGGAGTCTCTCGATTGCTAAATCAGCAGTAAGCATTGCTGGTTGAGTATATTCTGTTTGCTTCAGTTTATGCTCGGATTCAATCAATTCCTCTTTGCTCAAATTATTACGCAAAACAAAACTGGATAAAGTTTCACCATCCAATACATCGACCATGGTCTCATCTGATTTTTCCCAAACCTTCTGAACTGCAGTATATCGTTTGAACAAATCAAAAGTCATACCTACGTATTGACTGCCTTGGCCTGGATACATGTGAGCAATCTTGGCACCATCTGGCAATATAGGTTCATCAGTAATCATCACACCTTGAGATTGTAAAAAGCCCCATTTGGCTTTATCATCAATTGCTTTTATGGCCAATGCGACTCTTTTGTCGAATTCTTGCCAAGTTGAAGCAACGATTGCCATTCTGTGTGATTCGGTTTTGTTGAATTGTGAAGCGCTAAATAACTCACTCGACAATCTTCGACCACATGGATCATCATCAAATGATGGCCCCTCAAATGATAAATTTTGCAACTTTGTTGTCAAACCACCAACACTGTCTGCTGAAATTAATAACAGTCCGCCCTCAATCGATTTTAACTCTTCATGAGTCATACTTGGTTTAGCAGTAGCATCGAAAATTGATGCTACACTATTAGCCGTTGCCTCGCTTGACACTGACTTAGAACTCCATTGCTCGACTAAGTTTTGATGATATTCTGCCTCAAATGCCTCGAGTGCAATATGGAAATTAGTTCCTCCAAATCCGAATGAAGAGATTCCTGCTCTACGTGGATGTTGATTTGGTTTTGTCCAGTCGGAAGCTTGTGTTGGAACAAAGAAAGGAATATTATTCCAATCAACAGTAGGATTTGGCGTCTCAAAACCAGCAGATGGTGGAATCGTATTGTTATGCAGTGCCAATATTGCTTTCATTACTCCTGCCATTCCTGCTGCTGCTTTCAGATGGCCAATTTGAGACTTGATTGAGCCAACTGCTACATGATCTCCACCGGAGAATCCTTCCCACAGTGTTGATAGAGATGATAATTCAGTGGCGTCACCAACTTTTGTAGAAGTCCCATGGGCTTCGACTAATTCAACTGTTGATGGTTCATAGCCCGCTTGTTGATATGCTCTTGCTATCGCTTGTATCTGTCCTCTTTGACTTGGTGCAGTAATTCCTTTTCCTCTACCATCTGATGAGCCACCTACTCCTCTAATCACCGCATGGATTGTATCTCCATCATTCATCGCATCAGAGAGCCTTTTCAGTACTAATGCTCCAGCACCCTCTCCCATAACGAAACCA
Source organism: Candidatus Poseidoniaceae archaeon (assembly GCA_013329295.1). GTDB lineage: Archaea > Thermoplasmatota > Poseidoniia > Poseidoniales > Poseidoniaceae > MGIIa-L1 > MGIIa-L1 sp9596u. The sequence goes on along the minus strand of DUKP01000205.1, from coordinate 13,064 downwards.
TTTGCTTTAGCATCAAATGGAGTTGAATGGCTTGGAGAAAGAGCACCTATTGCACTAAATTTAGCAAAGGTTGCAGGATCCATAGTTCGGTCTGATGCACCTGCTAACATTAAATCGACTTGGCGATTTTGAAGTTGCCTGCATGAATCCAAAATTGCTGCCATGGATGATGCACATGCTGCATCTGTTGCATAATTAGGACCTTGTAAATCCAGTAAATTTGCTACTCTACCAGAGACTACGTTTGCAAGTTCTCCCGGCATAGTATCTTCATCAATTCTTGGACTATGTTCAACGATTTCTGCTTGAAAACCTTCAGCATTTTCATGTGGCAGACCGTGTTTTAATGCAACATTTTTCGTATGATTAGACCATACTCGTATATTTGACAAGTTACGGTTTTCGCCGCCCAGTGCATTAGCAAAAATAACTCCACATCTTGAACGATCGAAATCTTTCGACTCTCCGTCATAACCGGATTGCTCAAGAGCTGCTGCTGAGACTTCTACAGCCCAAAGTTGACAGGGGTCAATTTGTTTCAATGTCCCTGGAGGTTGTCGCCAACGACGCCAATTGAATTCAAAATCTTCAACAAATGCACCTATTTTCGAATAAGTAAATCCTTCTTCAATATCTCCCGGTCCACCGTTTTTCCAAAAATCTTCTATTTTTCCTGGCCAACGTTCTGATTTTACATCTTTTATGCTTACTTTGCCGGCTTTGATATTCTGCCAAAATTGATTGACATCTTTAGCATCAGGCATTATTGCTCCAAGTCCAATTACTGCAATTGGCTCAAAACGGCCTTGTTCTAGGCCTTCAGCAACCTTTCCATCTGCTGTTGTAATTTTCAAATAATCACCTTAATTATCCATTATTGTCTCTGGCACCATGGTAATTGAATACCCCGCATCAACATAGATACATTGTCCTGTAACACCACTTGACAACGGACTAGCCAACCATAACGTCGCACCAGCAACATCATCTTGATTCACATTCCTTCTCAAAGGTGCATTCTTTTCAACATGGTCCAATATATTATCAAACCCAGGAATACCTGATGCGGCAATTGTTCTAATCGGCCCGGATGAAATGGCATTGACTCTATGTCCTTCTGGACCAAGATGGCAAGCAAGTTCTCTTGTCCAGCATTCAAGAGCTGCCTTCGCCATCGACATTATACCGTATGATGGAACAAATCTATTGGATGCAGCATAAGTTAGCGTTATTGTTGATGAATTTGGATTGAGATATGGTAATGCGAACTTGAGACATCTTTGCAATGAATTTGCTGAAATTGTCATCGCAGTATTAATGTCTTGGTCTTCGACAAATAAAATTGGCCTGTCAAAACACGTTCTTGGCGCAAATCCGATGGCATGAATCATGATATCGGCTTTTTTACCAGGGTTTTCTTTACTAAAAGCATCAAAGAATTCCTTAGTATCTTCATCTGTTGCAACATCTAGAGGATAAAATCCTGCGATTTGAGGCAACTTATCTTTCAATTGAAAAATTCGACTTCTAAATCTCTTTTGATATCCAAGATAAAGACTAACCCCGCTTTCAGCAAGTCTCTTACAAATGGCCCAAGCTATCGAATCTTCGCTAGCAACACCAAAGACAAATGCAGTCTTTCCACTGAGGTTCAACATAGCATGGCCACCTATACTAAGTGTAGCAGACCACACTCGCTCTTTGACTGTTACCATCAAAATTGACTAAATAGACACAAAATCAAGGGTGAAAATTTACAGCGAAACGCTATACTAAATCAGAATTCGTCGAGTAAATCATCAAACTCATCAGATTCTATTTCAAAATCATCTAAATCATCAAACAAATCGTCGAATTCATCTTTTTCAACAACCTGTTCTGAATCATCTAATTCAATTGCTGGCTGGTCCGCATTTTTCTTGGCATTTTTCTTTTTGATGGAACGAGAAACTACGCCCATTAGCAAAAACAACAGAATTACTCCGCCACCGATTGCGCCATAAAGAATGAGATCATCTTCGCCAACTTCACTTATTCCATCTGTTAATGAAACTGATGACTCACTTGATTCAACTGACACCGGTATAGAGATTTCACTTAAATCTGCATTGGCATCATTAGTACTACTGGCTTGAAACAATAAATCTACATTCAAGTTTGAATCGATATCGCTAGGTGCTAACATTTTGATTTCTCTAGATTCGGTAGCCCCCATTGCCAAGTCTTCTGCAACAAATTCAGAGCCGATAAAACTGAAACCTTGCTGCTTCAAATCATTTAGATTAGCAAGGTCAACTCTCACCTTATCGACATCATTACCTTTGTTAGTAAACTGCATGTTAATTGTGAATTCACTACCTGCTTCGACTTTTCTTGTTGAAACATCGTTAATTCTCAATTCTACTGCCCCATAAGTTGCAATTTCCAAAGAATCAGCGAATGAATCATTTTCCCTTGGGAATGGTTCATTCAATGGAATTGAATTCCATTCAGTTACTGTAGCAAAAATCTCGAAATCATAACTATTGCTTGATGGTTGTTTTGTAGTACCACTAAAAGTCACAGTAAACTCTTCAGACTCACCAGCTTCAACACTATATTCACCTGTTGCGCCAAGCATATCGGCTGTTGCTCCACCGCTCCATTCATTGGTAATTTCTATTTTAGTTGCACCAACAGTAGCTGTATTTTCTATGGTACAAATCATTTCTACTGGCTCATAACCCGATGGACTTACATCCATTTCTGCAGGTGCATCACAAGTTAAAGTCACTCCAAAAATTGGATTTTGCGCATTCGCTACTGGAATTAATGGCAGTAGAAAAACTGCTATTATCAGAACTACGAACCCTTTACGACTCATTGTCAACCAGTCACCGGTAAGGAACTACATTCATGAATGTGATGGAAAAATGTCCGCTTTTTGGTCACTCTTGGCCGTATAATTTGTTTGGCAGATCAACATGTGCTCGCCACATCAAATCCTCATCAATTCCTGCAGCAACCAATTGTTGAGTCCTCTTGGGAACTGTTTTCGGGCCAAGTACTGCGCCTGGCCTTCGTAAATCATCCATGTAATCTGTTTCTAATAGAAAACCATGACTACAATTGTCTGCCGTTTCAAGCAAGGTTTCCAATGCTCCTTTACCAATTAATACACTAGGAGTTAGGCCTTGGGTAATTGTCGAGTCTACATTGGGTGGCGAATAATGCCTTACTAATCGATCTTTAGAAAGCCCTGCCTTACTTGCCATTTTTGCCATATCCAAGTAAGTGGATTCTAATTCGCCTTCAACATGTAATTGTAAAGCAAACCCTTCATTTGCAGCAAGTTTCATGGTATCAAGCAGCAATTCATTGGATAAATCCCAAATTTCATCAGATACTTCCCAATGTGGCCTACCTACTTCTCCAATTGCGTGTGCTTGACCTTCATGATAGAATTTTACAGCTTCATCGATACTATCGCGATAATTTTCCATCGCTTTCTCTTTGCCTGCTTTTCCATCTTCTTCAACCCACTTAATGAATTGATGAGCGAATGCAGCAGGATGAGGACCTAGCACAACTCGGACTCCAAGACCTAATTCCTTTCTAACCGATTCAGCCATGTTGATTGTATCTTGATAAGAGTCTCTATGACCCTGTTTTGTCGTAGGTGGTGCAGAGAAATCTGGACAATGAACCAAAATTACGCTTGTGCCCCCTGCGTTTTTGAAGTCCTTGGCAGCGTCTAAAAACCTGCCATTACGATTCAAATGAAAGTGATTATCAAGAATTGGCCCTTTCCAGGCAAGTCCTTGATTGGTCATGATATCCACTCACACAAATATTTTGTTTTCTTGTAACTGAGTTTTCCAAAATACTGCTGACATTGCCACCATATTTGGATGACGAGCATCACTTGCGACACACTTGCCATTGGGCCAAACATATAATTTCAAATTATGGCGAGAATCTTGAATAATTGCACACCCAAGCCTTTGATCAAAAGTAGAGGTCCCGCCGGTAAATTCTTTGTTCATTGCCTCAACATCTACTGCTTGTTCAAAATTAAATGATGCAATTACAGGACCTAATTCTGTTTGAAGCCCCGATTCGTCAAGACCCAGCCTAAGGAGTAATTCTTTGGCTGCTGCACGTGCAATCTCAACTCTATTAGTGCCATGAACTACAATTCTGCCTTCTTCATCGATTACAATCGTAGCACGTGGTTTTTCCAGTGCTTTGACAACAATATTGCCATTCTTTTGCCCAGCTAATTGAGAGACTACTGCATCATGACTGACTGGAGATTTAGGTACAAATCTAACTAGTTGATTTTCAACTCTAACATCAACTCCACCCGCAGCCATTACTCTTCCTCCATGCCTAGCCTAGAGGTCTTGTTTGATGAATTCTCCTCTACATCTGGTAGATTATTGAGTTCATTGAAGATAGTTGTACGCCATGGCATGAATAATGGAACTAATAAAACTGCATTATTACCATGGTCTATTCTCAATTGCTTCAATGCCCCTCGTAATCTAGATGCAAAGCGAAGATTACGCGCTTCTGCAATAGTTTCTCCAATTAACCACTCATTTAGATCCCACCATGTTGCACATAATACTGCGGCAGAAGAAAGATTGGCGGTAACTCCTTTTGGTGGTTTTTCTGCTTGGAAAATATTTTGTTTTACTTTTTTACGCCATTTTTTGCCAACGGTTACCAAACCAAGTAGCTTTTTCCAGCGAGACACTTCTTTTGCTTCTGCAATCATATGTGCCTCCCAATCTTCATCATCTAATTCTGGCTCGATGAAGAATATCGGACGATTGTGCCTTACAGCAAGCCGATGAACTCTTCTTGGCTCGGGGTCAGGAAATCGACCTGAAGTAACCTCATCAATTTGTGTAACTTCTTCAAGAAAAATACCCATTGTCCCTCCTGATACTAAACCATGAGCAAGATTGACTCCGCTTGATTCTGCTTCATCTTTTTCTTCCTGCTCCCATAATTCAACCACTTCATCAGACTCAAGCAATGCTAACCCATGCCACTCAATTGAAGGGCGTAGTTTACGGGGATAAACCACTGTTGGAATAGTACCATGGAGGACAATTTTTCCTCCATCGGGGTCTTCCCAAACAATATCTTCCCAGCCAATCCTCGAGGACATTACGACTCACTCATTGGTTTTCTAACCATTCTTCTAATTGCTGAATACTCCATCCTTGATCGAAGTAACCTTGAATCTCTTCCTGAGTCCAGAAATTAAACTTCTCCAGTGCCTCAGCCATTTCAGGACTTACAGCAGCAGCCGGAGTAGGATAGGTTTGAGTTTGTTGTGGTATGGAAGCATATGACTTATCATCTTCATATTCGTATTCAAACTCATCATCCAAATCATCACCACGCTCTCGTCGAGAGATAACAATAACAACTACAGCAAGAATTGCAATTACACCAACTAGAATTATAACAATCAAACCAGTTGAAAATCCATCATCAGATTCGCTTGAGACCTTAACGTTGAAGGTTTTTCCTTGGTTTTTACCATTAAACAATTCATTCTTGGTTTCATTATCATAGACTATGTAATACATCCCAGTCGTTGCATCAGTAAATTCTTCTAATTCAATAGAAACCCATTGTGCTTGATCTTTACCAATGATTTCACTAGTAATGTAGCCTTCGAAAACTGGAGGTTGATTATTCGTCACAGATTTGATTTCTAAGTCAGCAATTCCAGGAATACCAGAATTGACTAACTCTACTTCGAGAGTAATCTTATCACCCACCTCTGGAGAATCTGGAATTGTTCTCGTATTTCTAACTTCAAACTTACTTCCTTCAAACTCTAAGATATATGTTGAACTGTCTTGTCCATCATTGTCATTACCCTCGATACCGACAGCAGAACCATCATCGAAATAGCGCCCAGCACCAATTATTGGCGAACCTGCTCCGTCGACAGTTTCTATCCACATGACCAAGTTCACTTCTAAATTAGGTGAGTTCAAATTAGATTCAGTCACATCAAATTGACCAAAACTTACTGGCCAAAGATCAACACAATCAGCTGAGGCTCTAATGTAACCTAAACTTCCTGCAGACAAATTTAGAGGAGTAGATAATGGGGTTGTACCATAATTATTCTGATAAACATTCCATACATTACCATCTTCAGGGTTTCCGTTAAAATAAATCCAGTTTAATGTTGTTGCATCTTCTGCTAGACTACCTCGTTCTTCTATTTGACTTGAAACATCAACACAGTGGTATGATGATGTTGGCATTTTATCATATAACTCAGGCTCTAGACCGTTAGTAGTGGTTTCACCCCTAGATGCTGACCAAGAACCAAAGACAAGTTTTGGAGCCTCATCATCAACTTTAATCACGAATTTGCCGCAACCATTAATCACTGAACCAAAACAATATGCAGTTGTCAAATCATCTGCTCCAACTGGTAAATTAATCAATTTAAATTCATATTCAAATTCATTTTGATATGACGGCATCTTGATTGGTATGTCGAACTTCCCTCCTGTGAAAGTATGAGTCGTTACTTCTTCTTCAACTGGGTCATAATCTCTCTCAGAGTCTCTAAATACCTCTTTTCTAGTAATTTCCATGGTTAATTCAGCCTCTGGATTGATAAACACATTTTCCAAAATTCCTGATGTGAAAGAATACTGGCCAGAGAACATTACAACATCGCCACCGGTTACCGAACCGATAAATTTCTCTTGACCGATTTCATGATACAAATTATCTGAAATTGGAATATCTTGGTCAGTCAAAGTAGGGGAAATCATTTGTTTTTCATCTAAGTTAGATCTAAAGTCGAGACGCATATCATTTTGGTAAGTCCATGATTGACGATATGAACTCTCTGAAAATACAGGGCTGTTATCCAAATCTTTAATCTTAAACGATGGAGTATATTCTCCAGAAAGCGGAAGCCCCCATTTCATAGAAATTGGGATATTTATTATGAAATTTTCTTCAAAGGGACTAATCAGCACATTGCCATCACTAGTCCTAATTGTTGCTTCTGTTTCACCAACAGAATCAACTGAGATATCAAACATGTCACTTTCAGTCCATACAGTTTGATTTCTTGGATAGTAAATTATCATTGAGTCATAGTTCAATTCCTGTGGAGCAAGGGTAATTTCAACATATTCTACATCTTTCCAGCCGTTACCATCTTCAGCATCGATGATTATATTATACTCATTTCCTGCAAACATAGTTTGATTCCATATCCCTACACCATCTGGTGCATTGGTTGGAATTGTAGAAATCATTCTCTCTCCAAATGAATTTTCAATATTTAGAGAACTAATTGTAGGATATTCTAATTCCATACTGACATATGTAACATAATCGTTATCAAATCCTGGACCTCCACCATCAACCGAGTTTCCAGCCAAGTCATAACACTCAACCCAAACACTGACAACTCCTTTGAGTCCCGAATTTGCCATATCATTGTACATTCCCAAGAATGATGCGTTTTCTGAAGCACCAGTATTTGTAGTTGGTATTTGGATATACTCTGATGGTTCAGGCAATCCGTTTGAGTTTAAGTCATGATCATATTCTACCCAAACATGCAAAACAGCCGATTCTGGTGGTATTGGTACATCACTAACAGCAAAACGGAAATCTTGTTGTAACTTAGGAGTTGCCCAAGAATCGTCGTACACAACCCTCCAATTGTCATCAGAATTGATGTCACCTTCTCCTGCGGCTCTCTTGTATAGCTCGAATGACAAAAGATTAGGATTAAGAATGTCAATTGACAAATTAAATTGTATACCACAATCAGAGTCTGGGTTATATTCCGCTGGAGGACATAAAATGTCTCCTCCTTCATAATTAGTCATCCTAAATCTATATGTTTCAGAACCTGATGCAAACATTCCCAAATCAACAATCCAGTCGATATCTCCATCAATAAAACCACTTGTATTGGCAATTTCAGTCCATGTAATATTGGTAAATTCTCCATCGATTTCAATGCCTCTTTCCTCGACTACAAGATTGTATGAACTTGGGTTCGGAGAAATTTCTAGATCTTCAAAAGACACATTGCCCATAATTTTCAATTGTTGATTTGTATTAGCTTGTGAAAACGATTGCTCAACTCCTGCTGAATTAAATAAAGTCAAATTATTCAACAAAATATCATTCTCAACGGCATTCCCAATATCTGGCTGTAATGATATTCCTGAAAGCATGCCGATTACTCCATTATCAGCCAATGTTTCAGATAAAATAATCACTTTTTGTTCATCATCCCAGGAACTACTAACAGTAAACTTCCAGTCAATTTGTTTAGCGCCACTTGAACCTATTGAAGATACTGATGAGGAGGGATGTAATGTTACATAATCATCAATATCATCTAACTCATAGAATCCTAAAGCCATATCATAACCAAGATAGAATGAGGAATCTGTTCCTTTGAATTGAATACGGCATTTCTCTAAGTTTGCTCCGGTTGAGGCTTGAACTTCATGCGTTGTCTTAATATGATATATCTCTCCAGTGTTGTACAATCCATCAGAACCTGAAATAAAGTCCAATGTTGAGTCATAACCTTGCTCGGTTTCAATTGATAAATTTGCCAGATTAATCTGTCCACCTATTGGAGAAGATGATTTCAAAGGTACTAACGTTTGGGTAGTTCCAGTTTGTTGATTTTGATTAATTATCGCTACAGTTTCGCGTAAATATTCACCAAATCCAGAATCATCGTCTAGAGTAGCGTTGTACTGATAAACTGACCTTAGGTTTTTCAAAGTGGCGGCGCCACCGTTGTTAGAGTCATACTGTTGAATTGTAAACCCAACTCTAACCCATTCAATACCGTAAGAATCTGTCTTAAATACTGGAGTGTTTGGTGAACCGATTAGAACAGATAATTTTTCAGTCACTCTATCCATGTCTGACCTTACATCTCTGAAAAACAAATCGCCACTATTGGCTATATTACCCAATGAATTAAACTCTAACCCAATCTGAAGACCAATTGTAAATGCCTCTGCAGTATCATTTACGTTGAATATTGAATTGGAGGCGATTTCAAAATCAAAATATTGTACTTCAGCACCTTTAGGCAATAAGAAAAAGCCTCCTGTAACTTCACCAGAAATCGGATCTAAGGTTAATTTGGCCAATTCTTCACTCTGGCTAATTCCGTTTGATTCAGTCCGATAAAAAGTGTCTTGAAATCCAAACTTCCCAAATGCAGGTTCATCAAATTTCCATTCGTCAACTCCGTCATTACCAAAGTCGAGTGTTAAATCTTCAATGTGTTCCCCGATAGTGAATGAAAACCAAATATTTCTTACATCACAATCCGTGTTAAGTTTTATTTTAAGATCAAAATCAAATATTGGAATGGTCATGTAATTTACCACATCGATCGAAATTGGCTCAAAATCGGCTAAACCATAATGCTTGATTGAAACATCAGCACTACAAACCGTCGGAATTTCAGAAATTTCAATGCCATAAATTGGTTTTTGGAAATCATAAGGATTGTTATTATTCATGAAATCTGAAGAATTGTAGTATAACAATAAATTTCTCGTCTCAGAATTATTTTCGAAATTCAAAATTGAGTTGTCAACTTCAAAATCCCTTACTATGTCTAAATCATTAAAGGTAACTCCCACCTCAGTTCCAATCATAAAACCATAGAAAATTGGACTTGAAATTTGTTGTGAACCTGAATCGAATTGGACTTCCATGTCAATGAATTGATGTTGATCAGTATCAATATTCCATAGCTCAATCACAGGACCTGCTAAATTCTCCATAACCCTACCATCTGTTCCGGTAATAATTACGCCATTAATCGAATTTCTGAATGTATAAGTTAACTTTGAATCTGCCGGCTCAAATGTATCAGTGTAAATTAAACCAAATCCATTAGGACTTTTATCCTCATATGATGTTGGCGGTTGGATATTGTTAATGACCATCAATCCATCTTGACTGTATCTTTCTCCAATACTTATGTCATCAATAAACCACCCTGGAGTAGGTTGTGAAAACAAGTTGCCACCTTGATCAGAGTGGTATAATACGAAATTAATTTTAACATGTTTTCCTAAATAAGGTGCTAGATTACTTGCAATTGTAGCCCAACCTGATGGATTAGTAGGGCCTATGGAAGTCCCAGCAAGGGCAAACTGGTTGTAAGGGACATCGGAACAATACGCTGAAATGGTATTACCTTGTTGTAATGCATCAGAACGGATAAATGCTCCTTGACTAGGTGCGATTCCATTCGAAAAAGGGAAGTTAATAGGAAGAATGTCAAGACTTTCTTCTCCTTGAAATTGTCCGGTAACTGAATATTCTATCTCAATATAAGCACAATCGTCGTAATACAAATCTCCTTGACTATTATATTTCGTTTCTAATTGATGCCAACTCGAGAAACGTAGGTAAGTATCATTAATTGAATTGTCTAAATAAACCGAAGGAGTTTTCATACGGAATTCAAATTCCGAACCAAAGCCTTGAACATCTACGTCATCAGTATAATCAGAGTCATAGAAGTTTGTTCCCCAACACATGTCACCGGATGAACAGAAATCAGGACCTTCGTCTAATTGTTTAAATTTAACATTATCATAATCCCAAGAGATATTATCGCCATTGGAATTAAAATAAATCGTATCGTTAGAAATACCAGATTCATCAAATTCAAAGTCAGTAGAATATACTTCAGACCTTAGTTCAACTTTGTCGTAATCAATAGTTGATTCGAAAGAAAATTTACTTGGATCTACAAATGTAGTAGCTCCATTATTTTGATTTGGATCCCATGAAAACGATGTAAGTGCTGATGAACCACTACTTGATTTATACATCATCGGGCTTGACACAATATCAACTGAGGCTGAAGTGATTGTTTCATCACTTGGAACATAAAAGCCCCCATCCGTGGTATTTTCAAAATTTACTCCATCTTTGAATTCAATTACTACCTCTGATGAACCATCAGAAAAAGTAGTCACTGTAGATGCTGCAGCAAAAGGAGTTAGTATCATTAGAAGAGTCAAAAATAATGATGTTTTTGTTCGGTTATTTACAATCGCCATGCTATCGCCGATAACAATCCAAGACTTCTACACCTAAAATGCATCGCTTTTTCGTGAAAAAAAGGCTCTTATGATTCAATTTGGTGACAAATTGACCAAGTATTTTTTTGCCAACGCCTGATTTACTAAAATTTCTATCCCGCCCGCTCTCTGTTCGCTTAATTCGAGCCACTCTTTATTTGCCACAGTAGTTGGCTTTTTTGGCCCTAATGCGTCACAAACTTCTACTGCAAGAGACAACTCATAAGTCCCCAACGCCCTTGCCATATCAATGATATGTCGCTTGTCGAAGCAAAGAAGGGGCCTAAGTGGTATCAAGTCAGACATACTCTCAATTGCACCCATATTCCCTAAGGTTTGTGAAGAAACTTGGCCAAGATTTTCTCCAGTTAATATATGGGTTGCCCCGTACTCTTTACCAATTATGTCACCTAATTTATGAAACATTCTTTTCATATGAATAAAATATTCTGTATGCGCCCATTTTTCAGTGAATTTAGACGCTTGCTCAGCAACAGGAACGATGATTAAATTAGGTTCTATGTATTGTTTAGCCATTTCACCAAGTTCACTATCCAAAGACATAAGGTGATTTAAAGCGGCAACAGATTTCTCTTCTGGGGCTTTACCTGTCAACTCTGCCAAACTGAAATGTACACATTGCATTTTCCAACCATCTTTCAGCATTCTGGCTATTGCAACAGGTGAATCAATACCACCTGAGATAAGAGCGATGCACTTCTTTTCACCGCTCATGTTTGTCCATTATGATATGCTACAAGAAACCATGCCATTATAGAAGATTCTCGGCATGACTTCTTGAAGTAGAAGCGTTTGCGAACATCATGGAGCCATACTCTAAAGAGCCTGTGACATTAATCGAACATGTTTTTCCTGGTGACACCAATGACCATGATACATTGTTTGGTGGAAAATTACTATCGATAATGGATAAAGCCGGAGGTATTTCTTGTTCCAAATTTGCTCACCGGGAATTTGTAACTATCTCAATTGACACTCTAAAATTCATCGCTCCAGCGCGGCAAGGTGACCTTCTTGAAGTAACTGGCAAGGTAGTCTACACAAGTACTCATACCGCGTGTTCCAAAGTTACCGCAATGGCAGTAGACAAAGCAACATGGGATAAGAAAAAGATTTGTGAGGGGTATTTTTTCTTTGTTGCGATTGATTCAATGATGCGTCCTATCCCTATACCGCAATTTGTTGTTGAGAATGAGGAAGAACAAATCGAATGGGACAAAGCAAAGCAAATTAGGAATAATATGATTGCTCAAAAATCCGATTAGTTTGCCCGTAAATTGATTTGAGAGCCCTCGGTGGACATACCATGACCGTCTTGAATGTAGCAATGTTTGGCAGTGATGAACTCGCCAAAGAAATCGCTAAAGCAACCGATCAACGTGATGTTCACACCTATGTCCACAAAGAAATACAAGATGGTGTTGCCAAAATAATTTCAATCATTAGACCAGCAAGATATCCGGAACGTTTGAGACCGTTACTAAATGCAATCTCTGCCGGCAGAGTTGGTATCATAGAAATCAATGCAATCGATGCAACACTTGGTGAAGTTTTGGTAGCATTTGCCAGTTCTAATATTAGACTTGGTATTGCAATTATCAAGCCAAAAGAGGGAGATTGGGTTGATCAAGATATGGCTGAAAAGATGTTTGCTCAAGCCGGACTAACACATTGGAAATTCATGTCTCCTGATGGATTAGAAATACGTAATCAATTATACCATTTAATGAGTGAAATTGAAGATGAATTAGCTGATTCCGCATCATCGCCACTTGTGGTGAGTATCGATCAACATTTCAATGTGAAAGGAATTGGCTTAGTTGCTATCGGATATGTGCAATGTGGCACTCTAAAAGTTCACGATGAACTACACATATTGCCATCTAATGGCTCTGGAAACACCAAATC
>DUKP01000107.1 GCA_013329295.1 Candidatus Poseidoniaceae archaeon | reverse complement strand
GTTTATCTTCGCTCAACAAGCGCACCATTCTCAGGTAGTTTGTTGGACATTTTGAAAAATAATTTTGATGAAGGAGATTTGTTAAAGTATGTTGACGTTATTCAAGAAAGTGACCTTAGAAATCTATTCAATAGTGGAATTTCAATAGAAAGTGTGCTTCCGGGAGACTTCCTGGATTCTGTTATTCCAGAAGACTTGCCACCAGCAGAACTTACTCTAGAGATTATATTACCAACTTGGGTAAGAACAATTGAAGGCGATGATCGTTTGACTCTTCAGAAAACATTGGGAGAAAGTTCAGATATCGATATCTCGTTAGCAGGAACAGATCCATACGATTGGCGAAACGAAATTAGAGATGATGATATGAATGTGATTTGTACTACTGTGCAAAGAACTTGTATCAGTAGTTCAATAGAATTAGATATCTCGGCATTGAGAATCAATGAGTGGTCACAATCAGTATCTTTGGATTTCGCTCTAGATGCCGAAGTCTCAATCTATCGAGTAATTGTTCCACTTGAAGAGATTAACCAAAGCGGTTCAACCAAAGTTAATTTTGAAGCTGCACCATCAGACTTGGTTCGTATTGGATTAGATATCGCAAGTCGTTTGGCAGAGCCAAAAACCTTTGATGACGTAGGAAATATTTGTGATGATGACCAAGACTATTCAGTATGTGAAAGAGATCTTTCATTCGCTTTTACTCCAGAAGGTTTGACTGATTTTTCAGTAGATATTGGCGAAATGATTACTGATTTCATACATGAAAGTGGTGCAGATCTACCCAATCAAGATGATTCACCATTTGGTCAAGTAGACCTAAGTGGTTTTGAAATTAAAACCAAAATCGATGGATTAACTGGCCTTGATCAAAATATAGGTGATGAAGACCCAATAACCCTTAGCGTTAAGATTCCTGAAGTGGAGTTTAAATTAGAATTAGATGGAGATATCGGCCAATTGATTGAAGGAGATACTAGTAGTTTAGAACTGAATTTCTTTGCTAATGCCTTTAGAGGTTTGATTGTAAATCCAATGGTGTCTGCAGCAGAATTACTTGGTACATCACTGTCAAACGGTATTGTTTCAGGTAGCGGAATCACCTATCCAAGTCCAGATGGAGAAACTACATCGTTTTCATTTAGTGGTAATACCTCAATTGCAGAAGATTATGATTTATCTATCAATGGTCCTGTTTCAGTTATTCTGCCAAGAGGAATTACAATAATTGATGTGGAAGATACTGGCGGTTATCTATCGATAACTGAAACAGGTGGCAGACAGAAAATCACTTACAATATTCCAGATGGTGAATTTGAAGATACCATTTCATTTAGAGTCAAAGTTTCATGGCTATATCTCTTTATGCAATTTTGGGTTTATCCAACTTTCATAGTGTTACTACTTGCATTATTTATTCGAAGGCGAAGACGTAAGAAGCGATTAAAGAAAGAGCGTAAAGCAGCATCAGCTCAGCAAGCAACAAAGGTTACAATAGGCGATAGTGAGTTTGCTGATCTAAAAGGATTCAAGAGCGAAGGTTTGCATGGAGAGTTACAACAATTCGAGGAATATTCGAATCAATCACCTCCACCGATGATTGATTTAGGCGATGAGCGTTTTGATTAGTAATTAATTGCTTCAAAGATTCTCTTGGCTAACGCTGGACCGATTCCAGGTACTGTTTTGATATCCTTTTCACTAGCGTGCATAATTTCCTTTCTCCCCCCAAAATGACGTATTAAGGTTTGAAATTTCTTTGCTCCTAATCCCGGTATGTTTTCTAATGGGTCAGAAAATTTTTGCATATTTCTTCTTTGTCGATGGAATGAATTTACGAATCGATGAGCTTCATCCCGAGCATGGATCAAAACTCTGCCTCGTCGGTCTAAAACCAAAGGTTCTTTGCCAATTCGATAAATTGTTTCTTCTCGTTTTGCCAGTGCTGCAATGCTGAATTTATTTGCAAATTCCGAATTATATATCATCTTAGTAACCATATCTAAATGGGTTTGACCGCCATCTAATAGAAGCAAATCAGGCCATTCAGTTTGCCGTTTCATCCATCTTTCGACAACTTCTCTCATCATTCGTAAATCATCCAATTGTTTTCCTTTCACAGTGTATTTACGATATTCATTTTTACTCGGTCTACCATCTTTGAAACATACACTGGCTCCAACTCTATGGTCTCCTTGAATTTGCGCCATATCAAAACATACAATATGGTTTAATTGTTGCATTTCAAGTAATTTAGCACCATCATCCGCTGCACGTTTTTCCAAAGAACCGCTTGTTTTGTTAACAAATCTAATCAATTGAATTTCAGCATTCTGTGCCGCTAACTGCATTAAAGTGACAAAATCTCCACGCGATGGAGTTCTTACTTCTACCGATGATTCTCTTCTAGTTTGAAGCCAGTTTTCTACTCCATCAAACAGTGGAGTTGGAGTAATCAGTAATTTTGGTGGACACCGATTTGCATAGTGTTCGGCGATAAACATTGAAATGGTCTCGCCAATATCCCCACGATGAATCATTTGCCATGATTCTTGACCCTTTACTGTGCCGTCATCGGCATGAAGAACAACAATTGCTGCAAGATCTCCTTCACTGGCAAAGCCAATGGTATCACAATCACGATACACTTTGCTAGAGACAATGTGCTGGCTTGTTGTAGTTCTAATAGCTTTGATTAAGTCTCTATTACGTGCGGCTATTTCATATTCCAATTTTTCTGAATGCGAATCCATTTTTTCAGTTAAATCTTCAATCAATTTGCTAGCATTGCCATTCAGTATTTGCTTTACAGCAATAATTCGTTGTCGGTAATCATCATCCGAACCTGAATCTACATAACCGAATGGAATGTTATTTTTATCATCTCTTAAGCCAAATTCTCGCCTCAATAATTTCATCACTTGTTTTGCCGCACCAGCATTAGGGAATGGCCCCCATATATCTGCATCTTTAGGCGGCCTCCTTGTGTAAAGTATTCTTGGTAGTTCATCTGTACTTAACGCTAAATATGGATATGACTTATCGTCTTTAAGCCTTGAATTATATCTTGGTTTATGCTCTCGGATTAATTGCCTTTCTAGGATTAGTGCTTCATGTGGTGATGCTGTTATGATACATTCTATGTCATCAGCGCGTTCAATTAAATCAGGAATCATAGCACGGTCTGGATTGTTGGAAAAATAGGATCTAATTCTTTCATTTAATTTGGTTGCTTTGCCAACATATAACACTCTTTTCTGCTTGGTTTTGAATAGATATACACCAGGTTTTTTCGGCAGACTGACCGATTCAAACCTAACGGGCATGCTTTGGCCTTTAGGTCGGTACTCAAAAGGTCAACCATCGGTTTTTTGTTAAACAATTGTCAATTCAATTGATAACTAACATTACCTCGCCTAATTGGGAAACATGGTTTCGAAAGCTCAACTTCGGATACTTGCTTGGTTGAACAAGCACCCGGAGAGTTTGGAAACTTCTTGGGATGTAACTCGAGAAATCTCATTACCTGGAATTGCAGAAGGCCTAGGAGTGGTACGTTCAGCACTAAACATTCCACTTTCTAAATTAGAGCATTCGAATCTAATTTTCAAACGAATGGCACATGTTGTTGGCGGCGGTAGTAGGCGTAGACAAATATACCACATTACTCCTAAAGGTAGATTACATTTAGAGGAAAATGATACAGATTTCTCTAAACACCAAACTGCAGTTGAAATTGTTGGTAATCCACCGATAATTAACGAGATTTTGGGTCGAGAAAAAGAGAGAGAAAAATGCTTGGAGATATTGAATGAAAAATCATTATTGGTCAGTGGAATGCCAGGGATAGGTAAATCTGCATTTGTGCTAAGTCTGTGTCAAGAATTAGCCCAACAAAAGACAGTTAGATGGGCAGTAGCAGACCAATTTTCAGATTACCATTCGATTATTTCTACTTGGTATCTTGATGAATTATTGCCTAATGATATTGAATCCATTTGTTTGAAATTACAAAATAATGATGACATATTAGTGATAGATGATGTTAACTTAGTGAGTCAAAGACATATTGATTCTCTACAGGAATTGATTGAAAAGTTATGTATCAGTTCAAAAGTTAGATTGATTCTTATTTCAAGAGAATCATCTGGATTATTCAAAGATCTTTCTAATTTCAAATTGGATGCTTTAGATTTGGCTTCATGTTGTGCTATGTTAGGAGAACATACCGATATTTCAGATCGAGAAAACATCGTCAAAAGTTTAGGCAATCACCCATTAGCTCTGAAATTATATCAACCAGAATATAATGTCCCTGAATCATCTTCAAATGTAATTGAATATGTAGATAATGTTGTGTTAAATGGACTATCAGAGAAGCAAAAGCTGCTGATATCGAATCTATCTCTTGAGCCGGTAATGATGGAGGCAAAAAATTCAATCATTGCTGAAGAGATAGATTTCTTTGATGAACAAAATTTAGTTAGATGGGGCGGCGACCATTTCTTTGAATTACAATCCCTTATTCGTAATGTTTCACGCTCTAAAATGTCTGAAGATGAGAGAAAAGCAGTTCACAAAATGTTGGCTGAACATTGGCGAATTCAAGAATCGAATGGAGCTAAAGAGAATTATTTCTATCACCTTTCACACTCTAATATGTCAAATTTCATCAGCCAATTATCAGAACAAATTAATTCTTTAGAGGACTTTGATACTGCTGCATTAGCAACAATTGTTAATGATTCAATTTATCTCAATGGAACTGAGAAGGACTTGGTATATCTTGAGTCACAAATTGCTCAGCAACGATTTGAGCCTGCAATTATCCGCAAAAATCTTGAACATCTAAACGGTGATGAATTGCTTGAAATGCAATTTGTATTGGCTCAATTAGAAGGTAGGACTGAAGATTGTGAGTCGATGTTAGACGATGTATTGCATAATAAAACTGCCTTGGAAAAAGCCCGCATACTAATTCTACTCGCAAGTCAAACTTTGGAAGATAGATTGCCGTCAACGTCGGTTTCAAAGAAGGTTGAACAAAAAATCGAAAATTACCTTAAACAAATCGAGTTGAAAGAAATAGGTCAAGAAAGGCAATCAATTATTGTCGCGATATCGCTAATAAAGCA
>DUKP01000155.1:4291-10058 GCA_013329295.1 Candidatus Poseidoniaceae archaeon | reverse complement strand
AGTCATAGACATCGCATTATCTCTCATCAATTATTTTTTGTCATTGGTTTTTCGAATGATTATTGTACAGTTCTTCCGATTAAATGAGTCATATTGTCAATTAGAAGTTGAACGATTTGTTGTTTTTCAACCACATATCCTAATTTGCTCAAGCATGTTGTAGTTGCAGCCCCTAATCCACAACCAGATAGATTCTCAACTCTATGCCCGGGTGTATTGATGTTAATGGTAAATCCGTGCCTTGAAGTCCATCTAAGGAAAGACAGCCCTATACTACATATTTTGTACCCGTCAACCCAAACTCCTTGCATTCTTGAATCCCTTTCAGCCGGTATTGCAAGGCCCTTTAGACATTCAATTACCCATTCTTCGATTTTTCTAATTATTGTTGCAACCGAATCTTCTCCCTCTAAATCCCACTTGAATATCGGGTAACATACTATTTGACCTGGTCCATGCCACGTTAGGCCACCACCTCGATCGACGGGAAAAGTTTCGTATCCAGGAGGGGCAGAAATGCCATCATTTCTTGCTCTTGGACCAACTGTAACAATTTCAGGATGTTCTAGGATGAGCATTGTGTCTAATATCTCATCATTTATCCTCTGTTGTTGTAACTTTTTCATCAGTTCAATAGCCAAATGATATTCTACAATGCCCTCAAAGCGAATATCGACATGACGGCTACCGGTCATGATTAAGCCAATAGAAACAGCATCATAGAGTTAATCAAAAGTCAAATTCTATTGATTTCACATCGGTTCTTCCTGCTTTGTAAGCCTCAATTGCCGCTTTAGCAATTGCTTTAGGGTCATTAATTACTTGTTTGTCAATTTTGTCTCCATTGAATAAAGCATCTCCAACCAATACGGAATCCATCAGTGAAAGGTTCTTCTCACCAGGAGTCTCGCTTTGTTTGACGATTCTCTCCATGTCTACAGAAAGTGCTTGTATTGTTTCTAATTCTAGAGCCTTCTTTTCTAACTCTATTTCTAAGTTAGAAACTTTTTCACGAGTCTCGTTTAATTGAACTCTTAGCATCTCAGATTCTATTCTTGTCGCACGCATTTCATTGGCTAATTCCTTTAGAACGTCTCTTGCAGAAGTGGGCTTATTACTGTCATTTCTTGGAGTTGAAACCTCTTGACTAGTCATTGTTTGTGGAATTGCTATATGTTCAGTTTCACCAGGGTATGTTGCGGACAAATAACTCACTGAATAATGCCCTGAAATGTTGAATCCAAGCGCCATTACAGCAAGCAATAAAGCTTCATCATTATGCCTAACACTCATGCTAAAGTTAGAATCAATTTGGTAGAAAAAATCAAAGAAACTCATCATTGTTATGATTGAAATTAATGCAGAAAAGAAGTAGATGACAAATATTCTTCGACTATCTTTCCCGCTAGGTTTTGATGCAGGGACAGGATTTGGCATGGTAATCCTGCCTTCTATTACCCCTCTAGGATCATTAGCTAATTGTCTAATTATTGGCCGTAATTTTTCCTCTACTGCATGAAGACTTTGCAAGTGTTGTTTTCTTCTTTTATTTGCTAATCTAAAACCAGACATAATGACTGTCCCTCCTAATAGGTAGTATAGCCAAAACCAAGGACCGTTTGGAGAGTTGCCATGATTTAGTTGATTGCCGATGTCAAATCCTATGCCCACCTCTGAATTCATTAGAAAACCATCAATCTGCTTGGCTAAATCTTCTGAAGTAAATTCTTCAAATGTACATCTATACTTATTCGTGTGTTTTTGCTGATTGCATTTCTCGTTTTCATATGCAGCGATATTTTCTGAATAGTCAATTAGTGTATTTACTGCTACGAACATAATGGTTAGAATAATACATTTGGCAAGCAAGACTCCTACTCCACTAGGTGGTTTGTTAAAACGTTGATTTTGATTGATTGTTCTTGTTGTTCGCTGTCTTTTTGGTCGAAATACGTAAATCATTAATAGTAGTATAACAAATATGACAATTTTGTCTAATTCTTGAATATGTATTTTCCCAGCCATTATGTATCAATTGTTAATTTGTTTTTGTTAGTACTTAAAACAAATGCTAAAATCTTCCAGAAGAGCCAAATCCACCAGTACCTCTGTCAGTAGTTCCTAATTGTTCAAAATCTCTTTCAACAAATTTAACGCTTGGAACTCTAGAGAATAGTAATTGAGCAACTCTTTCACCTTTTTGAACAACAAATTCATCGCCTTCGCCAATCCATGTGGCAAGTACCATCAATTCGCCACGGTAGTCTGAATCAATAGTTCCTATGCCATTTGGCATAATCATGCCCTTTTTTCCTAATGATGATCTACATCTTATTTGCCCTTCCCAACCAAGTGGAATAGCTATTGCTAATCCAGTTTTTATCATTGAACTTGTATTTCGCTTGACAATAGTTTCTTCCAACGCATACAAATCCCATCCGGCTGCTTGTGGTGAGCCTTGGGTTGGAATTATTGCTTCGGAATTTAATTTGGCAAATTCAATGATTAAATCACTTGTCATATATCTGCCATATGTTCTCGGTTATTGACAATTGCTAAGTATAATTTTACTTACTTAGTTCAGTGGAAACAAAGGAATAAAATAGAGCAAAATTTGGCTTATAATGTTGACTATTTACGGGAAGTATTTTTATGAACAATTTCGCATCACTAAGTCAAAATCTCCCCGTTGAGATTGTTGCAATAAAATCCATATTTCCACAGGAAATAATAGAGGTAGTATTATACACCTCATTGGCCGAGAAGAAACTCCAGCACGATTCGAGATTATGGAGGTGAGAGTATGGTAATTGACCACAGTATAAAAACATCAGAAGAAGTAGAAATAGATTTATCACAAGAACACATAGAACCTATGCTTAAAGAAGCTCCAGAAAGATTTGTTTTATTCCCTATCGAACATTCCGATATTTGGGAAATGTACAAACTACACGCTGCATCATTTTGGACTGCTGAAGAAATCGATTTGGCTGAGGATGCTAAAGATTGGAAAAGCCTCAATGACAACGAACGCCATTTCTTAAAGCACGTTCTAGCATTTTTTGCGGCAAGCGACGGTATCGTTAACGAGAATCTAGTAACTAATTTTGCCGATGAAGTCCAATGGGCTGAAGCTCGTTGTTTCTATGGATTCCAAATAATGATGGAAAACATACATGCCGAGACTTATTCATTATTGATCGACACTTACATTAGTGACACCGACGAAAAGAATCACTTGTTCAATGCACTCGAAACAGTACCTTCAGTGCGAAAGAAAGGTGCATGGGCATTGAAGTGGTTGTCCAGAAAGAAGGGTTCATTTGCTCAGAGGTTAGTAGCATTTGCCGCAGTAGAGGGGATTTTCTTCTCAGGCTCATTCTGTGCTATATTTTGGTTGAAAAAGCGAGGATTAATGCCAGGTTTAACCTTCTCAAACGAATTAATTTCACGAGATGAAGGTTTACATTGTGACTTTGCTTGTCTTCTTCATAGTAAGTTGATTAAAGGCGCAGGAGAGAATGTAATTCATCGAATCATTGCAGAAGCAGTTGAGATAGAGATTGAATTTGTAACTACAGCACTTCCAGTTGAGTTAATCGGGATGAATGCTGGTTTGATGAAACAATACATCGAGTTTGTTGCAGATAGATTATTGGTATCTCTTGGTGCATCTAAATTGTATAATGTTTCCAACCCATTCCCATGGATGGAGATGATTTCTATGCAAGGCAAAACCAACTTCTTTGAGAAGCGAGTTGGCGAATATCAGAAATCTGGTGTTAAAGATGGCGCAACCCTTGGAAGCGTCCAACAACGCTTCTCAGTAGACGAAGACTTTTGAACCGTACGCGATGGAGTGAAGATACTGCGAAATTCAACAAAGAGACACAGGGGGGCAAAAAATGACCATGCAAGTAGTAAATAGAAAAGGCGAGAGAGAAGATGTTAGGTTTGATGCTATCCTTGAAAAATTGTCAAGTTTGACAGATGGTCTTGATACGGATTGGGTTGATGCAGCAAATTTGACCAAACTTACTATCGAAGGCCTCTACGATGGTGTTACTACAAGAGAGCTAGATCAACTTGCAGCCGAGACCGCAGCTTCTTTGGCCTCCCACCATCCCGATTACAGCAAGTTGGCTGCTAGGATTTGTGTAGATGATTTGCATCGTTCAACAAAGGAATCATTTTCAGAAGTAGTAACTGACTTAAGAGAATTCATTGATCCAGAATCGGGCGCACATGCACCATTAATTTCTGAAGAAGTCTATGAAATTATAATGGCTAATAAAGAAAAGCTGGATAATTACATTGACTATGGAAGAGATTTCAGTTATGATTACTTTGGTTTCAAGACTTTGGAGCGTTCATATCTACTGAAATTAAACGGTGAAGTCGCAGAAAGACCTCAACATATGTTGATGAGAGTCGCTGTTGGAATTCATCATGGAGATATTGAAAAGGCACTCGAGACTTATGATTTAATGAGCCAAGGATACTTTACTCATGCAACTCCTACCCTGTTTAATTCTGGAACACCAACTCCTCAGATGTCTTCTTGTTTCTTGTTGACAATGCAAGATGATTCCTTAGTTGGCATTTATGATACGCTAAAGCAATGCGCTCTTATCTCAAAGTCTGCAGGTGGTATTGGTCTTTCAATCCATCACATTCGTTCAAAGGGATCTTACATCAAAGGTACCAATGGTGAAAGCAACGGTATTGTGCCTATGCTAAGAGTTTTCAATGATACTGCACGATATGTAGACCAAGGTGGCGGCAAGAGAAAAGGTTCCATTGCAATTTATCTTGAACCATGGCATCCGGATATTATCCAGTTCCTTGACTTGAGGAAGAATCACGGTAAGGAAGAACTACGTGCAAGAGATTTGTTCTATGCATTGTGGACTCCAGATTTGTTCATGGAGAGAGTAGAACAAAATGCAGATTGGTCATTTTTCTGCCCGAATGAATGTCCTGGATTACAAGATGCTTATGGTGAAGAGTTCAAACAACTATACGAATCATATGAGGCGCAAGGACTTGCCAGAGAAACAATTCCAGCAAGAACTGTTTGGGACAAAGTAGTCGAGGCTCAAATTGAGACAGGAACTCCATACATGCTGTACAAAGATTCTGCAAACATGAAGTCAAATCAAAAGAATTTAGGAACAATACGTTCTTCAAACCTTTGTACTGAGATCATGGAATATACTTCTAAGGATGAAGTAGCAGTATGCAATCTTGCTTCTATTGCTCTTCCAACTTATGTCAATAATGAAACCAAGCAATTTGATTTCCAAAAGTTGTATGATGTAACTTATCATGTAACAGGCAATCTAAATCGAGTTATCGATGTAAATTATTATCCTGTTGAAGAAGCAAGAAACTCAAACATGAGGCATCGGCCAATAGGTCTTGGTGTTCAAGGGCTAGCAGATACTTTCGCAATGCTCGGTATGTATTTTGAATCAGATGAAGCAAAAGCATTGAACAAGGAGATTTTTGAAACAATTTACTTTGCAGCATGTACCGCTTCAAAGGACGCTGCTATAGTAGATGGTCCATACTCAAGTTTCAAGGGCTCTCCAGCAAGTAAAGGTCTGTTACAATTTGATTTGTGGGATATGAATGAGCACAGCGGAAGATGGGATTGGGATTCTCTAAAGCAAGAAATCGTAGAACACGGTATGAGAAATTCTCTTCTGTTAGCTCCAATGCCAACTGCAAGCACTTCACAAATATTAGGTAACAACGAATGTTT
>DUKP01000155.1:0-3892 GCA_013329295.1 Candidatus Poseidoniaceae archaeon | reverse complement strand
TTGATTAAAGATTTGATAGACATTGGTCTTTGGAGCCTTGAGATGAAAGATGAGATTCTAAGACATAAGGGTTCAATTCAAGCAATTGCAGGAATCCCTGAACATATTAAGCAACTTTACAAGACAACATGGGAAATCAAGCAGAAGAATGTTATTGATATGGCTGCTGACAGAGGCGCATATATTGACCAAAGTCAATCGATGAATATTCACATGATTGATGCCAATGCAGCAAAGGTAACTTCAATGCACTTCTATGGCTGGAGAAAAGGGCTCAAGACTGGAATGTATTACTTGAGAACCAAGGCAGCAGCAGATGCTATCCAATTCACCGTCGAACAAAAGAAAGCGCAAGATCAAACTGTATCTGGATTAGCTGATAGAGCCGAAATAAGTAGTATGGATGAGATTGCATGTAGTTTAGACAGTCCTGATGATTGTCTAAGTTGCGGTTCTTGATTATACTTGAGATTGCTTACCACATTGTGGGCATGAAATTTTACCAGAGTAGCCATTAGGAACTAAAAGAGAATGACCACAGTGAACACATTCAATCTGCTTTTTTCCACTACTGCGATCTCTATTCAATATTCTCTCTATAGCAGGCGGCCAGCCTTCTTTCAACTCCTCGTCGGTAAGTAGTAGTGGTATAGCCGCAACTCCAATACCAAGTAATGTGCACATCATCGAAAACGGTATCATCATACCTCCGTCGGCGATTGAAACAGAAACAGGATTCAAGTCTTCACCAGAGAATATTACACTAAGAGTTCCAGAAAGTATGAACGTTGCTATTGTGGTATAAATCCCATTGCGGTATTCTTGACTCAATAGTATACCGCTGTAGATGAATAAAGCAGCGACTAAAAATGCAACTGGGGCTAATAGCCAGCCCAGATTACCATCACCGAATGCAGCAAAACCTAGTGCCCAAAACATTCTAAATACACCATACATTATGATTACGGTTCCAACGGTAGAAGTAGTCCCTGTATTGCGATTAATTACTATTCCTTGAGATGTCATTCTGCCATAAACAACTTGAGGGGCTACTGGCATTTGCCCTTGCATATTTGCTACTGGAGTGGAAAATGTTGCAGGTTGGTTTGTTCCTTCCATTGATTCATCATATTCCATTAAACGGATTACAACTTCGTCTTTTTTCCCAGAGACTTTTAATCCTCTATCTTTACATAATTTTTTCAAATCAAGTAGTGTCATTTGGTCGTAAGACATGACTTTACCATATTTGAACTACATTTATACTTATGGCCGATATTAACGTAATTATACGGTATGAATTGCGTGGCCAAGTGTAGCAAGAACTGCTTCATGTGTCATCTCTGTCATAGTAGGATGTGCATGAATTGTGCCAGCGATGTCTTCCAATAATGCTCCCATTTCGAGAGCAAGAGTCCATTCTCCAACCAATTCACTAATATGAGTTCCAACTGCTTGGATACCGAGTATTCGATGATCGTCTTCTCTTGCACAAACCCGAACAAATCCACCAGTCTTTTCTGCTTCTTGAGTTAGTGAACGTCCATTTGCTGCTAGAGGGAACTTTCCAACAATCACAGGATGTCCAGCTTCTTTTGCTTGTTCTGGAGATAATCCAACGCTAACAATTTCGGGTTCAGTAAATACGATTGCAGGAACGGCTACTGGGTCGTAAACACGTTTCTTTCCAGCAATAATCTCTGCAACCATTTCTCCTTGGAAGGATGCTACATGGGCAAGCATCTCTCCAGAGTTACATACATCACCAATAGCGTAAACACCTTTCATATTTGTTTCACATCTATCATTTACTTTGACAAATCCTCTTTCATCTAAAGCAACACCAGTTGGCTCGAGTGCTTTGCTATTGGGTTTTCTTCCAACAGTAACTAAGATTTTATCAGCGATTATTTCATCAGGTTTAGTGCCTTCTTTTGCATTTTTGTCAACAAAGAATAATTTGACTTTACCATCTTTCATATCTTCTGAACCTTTAGCAAAAACTCCAGTATGAACTTTAATTTTATTTTTCTTAACAAATAATTCTAGAGGTCTACGAAGTTCTTTGTCAAAGATTGGCAAAATCGAATCCATCGCTTCGACAATAGTGACCTCTGAACCGAGCATGCGATAAGTAATTCCTAACTCAAGTCCAATGTAACCTCCACCAACTACAACAACATGTTCAGGTAATTGCTCAAGACTCAATGCTTCTCTAGATGAGATTACATTATCATCAAATTTCATAAATGGTAATTCAATTGGGATAGAGCCATTAGCCAAGATTACATTTTCACCTTCGATAATTGTCGCATCCTTGCCGCTACCTACCTTTACTGTCTTCGCATCTTGGAATTCTGCCCATCCATTAATCAATTCAACTCCAGCAGACTTTAGTAAGTGCTCAACACCTTTGTTCAATTTGTCAACAATATCATCTTTCCAACCTACCATTCCAGCCATACTCAATTCAGCAGGGCCTGGAATTGAAATCCCCATATGGCCGTCTTTGGCAGAATGTTTTGCTAAATCATGGAACCGATGTGCAGCGTGAATTAACGCTTTACTTGGAATACATCCTCTAATCAGACATGTGCCTCCAGCCTTTTCACCCTCAACAATTATTGTTGACAATCCTAATTGTCCCGCTCTAATTGCTGCAACGTAGCCTCCTGGGCCTGCTCCAATAACCAATACTTGGCATTTTTTTGTTTGCATAATTAATCCTCACATGAAAATAGTTGCAGGGTTTTCAAGCAATGTCTTGACTCTTTGTACAAGGGTTGCACCATCATGGCCATCAACAACTCGATGATCCCATGACGAGGATAGATTCATCATTCTTCTAACTACAATTTGGCCGTTTCTAACTACTGCTCGCTCTTTCGCATTGTGAACTCCCAAAATTCCAACTTCTGGCTTATTGATAATCGGTGTAGCACCAAGTCCACCTAATCTGCCCAAACTGGTAATGGTAAAAGTAGAGCCACTCAAATCATCTGCAGATGCTTTACCTTCTCTAGTTGCTGAGGTAACTCTTACCATCTCAGCTGCAGACTGCCAAATATCCATTGACTCAACATGCTTGACAACTGGGACATATAGTCCTCTGTCAGTTTGAGTTGCAATTCCAAGATGAATTGCTTGGTGTCTAGTAACTACATTTGCTTCATCATCAAATAAGGCATTACACTCTGGACTTTCTCTTAGAGCTTTGACCAATGCTTGCATGATAAACGGCAAGTAAGTTAGTTTTGGAGCGCCTTCGGGTCTTGTAGAATTGAGGTGCTGACGTAATTCTTCAAGAGCAGTAATATCAACTTCTTCAAAGTAGGAAAAGTGAGCAATTGTACTGTATGATGACATCATGCTGTCAGCGATTTTTCTTCTAAGTCCAATGACCTTAATATCTTCAGTTCCAGTTAGTTTAGTCTTGATGCTTGCTCCTACAGGAGCAAATGTAGAGGCACCTGCTGCACCTCCTGCAATATGCCGGTCCAAATCAGCATGACTGATTCTACCGCCAGGTCCTGAGCCTAAAACGAGTTGTAAATCGACATTAGCCTCTCTTGCTCTTTGTCTTACAGCAGGGCTTGCTAGTGCCTTAGTTCCAGCAGCCTTTGCCACTGGTACTGCTGGTGCGACAGGTTCTGGTGCTTTTTCGACAACAGGTTCAGGCTTCGCTTCTTTCGCCGGTTTTGTTTCAACAACTTCCTCAGCAACAGATTCTGGCTCTTCAGAACTTGCAGACGCATTGCCAGAGCCTTCAACTTCAAACTCTATGCAAACTCCTCCAACAGGTAAGATATCACCAGGCTCACCAATCATTTTGGTAACCTTACCATCTACTGGAGATGGTATTTCTACTGTTGCTTTGTCAGTCATTACTGAA
>DUKP01000183.1 GCA_013329295.1 Candidatus Poseidoniaceae archaeon | reverse complement strand
ACAGTTTTTAGTTTCCATTTCTGTTCATTGTAGGCAGGTAGTTCAATGAATTCAGGAGTGTCCGGT
Source organism: Candidatus Poseidoniaceae archaeon (assembly GCA_013329295.1). Taxonomy (GTDB): domain Archaea; phylum Thermoplasmatota; class Poseidoniia; order Poseidoniales; family Poseidoniaceae; genus MGIIa-L1; species MGIIa-L1 sp9596u. The sequence continues at coordinate 7,535 of DUKP01000183.1, read as the reverse complement.
GATTCTAAAGCAGCAATTATTGCTGAAGCAATATTCCCTAAGTATACCACATCACTATTTCCGGGAAACCGCTGATTACGCAGGAGTCGAGTTGATTTCTCAACTCTATGATTCGATTTTGCTTTAGTGACTTGGCCGAGCAATACAACATTTCCGTTGTTAGAATACTCGGCCATAGCATAGGTGAACAATTCAACAAACATGAAGTAAACGGAAAAATATCCTCAAGAGCAAGAATTCATTAGTCACTTCTTTTCTCCCGTGTTAGGTGAAACCATGAGTTCGACTACGAAAGGTTCGAAGGCAAGTAAGTTAACTGCAATTCCGGGAGTCGGTGCTGCTACTGCAAAGAAGTTAGTCGCCGCTAAACTTGACACAGTATCTAAAGTCGCTGCTGCTGGAGCGACAAAATTAGTAAAAGCAGGTATTCAAGCAGCATTAGCAAAGAAAGTTGCTGCGGCAGCAAAGAAACTTGACAAAGCATCTCAAGCGACAAAGAAAACCGCTACTGCGGCAAAGAAAGCAGCCAAGGCAGCACCAGCAAAAGCAAAAGCGGCTGCTAAGAAAGCCCCTGCTAAGGCTAAAGCTACCGCTTCCAAAGCAAAAACAGCAACTACAGCAGCTGCAAAGAAAACTTCAGAGAAAGCCAAGAATTTGGCAGCTAAGGCTAAGTCCAAAGCCAAACCAAAGGCCAAATCAAAGCCGAAAGATGGCAAAATAGGTCCTTCAAGGAACACGCCATTATCGTCATTGTCTTGGTTTAAGAACGCTAAGAAATAATTCCGCGAATTGTTCAAAGACCGAGTGTACTTTGTCAAATCATGCCTAGAAGGAAGTACGGCCGTCTTCGTAAGACCGTAGAACTTCCACCGAAGGAAAATTGCTCTCGGTGTCGTTCGGGCAAATATTGTCCAATTCCAGGACATTCAGGCCAAGAAGTAAAACCTCACAGAGAATGGATGGGCCCGGAAAAAGTTTCGAAGAGGAAAGCCAAGTCGAATTAATATCACTCAATACCAGATACGCTGGTAGAAGGAGTATTTTCTACTAATTCTTCAACAGGTTCATCCACTTCAGCAAGAGCGTTTCTCATATTTTGTGCCCTATTGTATACTTCACGCAATGTCTGATCAGAAATCTCAAGATATACTCTGGTGGTTGCAATACTACTGTGTCCAAGTAACTTTTGAATTGATACTAAATCAGCACCTCTCTCCAATAATCCTGTGGCAAAATTATGCCTAAGTACGTGAGGAGTTAACTTTCCTTTTGGTAGGCCCGCTTCAATTGCTAAGGCATCCATTAACCTTTGAACTCCACGAGGCTGTATTCTTCTTCCCGCTGAGTTTAGCAATAGTGCGTCAAATTCTCCTTTAACTCTAGAATCTCTTACTGGGAGCCAAGCGTTAATCATGTTCAGTGTTCGTTCTGTGAATAGGACTAGTCGATCTTTGTCACCTTTTCCACCAATTACTTTAGCTGATTTATCTTGAATATCAAGGTCGCTTAGGTTTAGGTTACATACCTCGCTCACCCTAAGTCCAGTATCAAGCATTAAAGTAACAACAACCGATGCTACAGGATTTTCACTGGTTTTAGCAGCCTCTAAAACCATGGTTAACTCTCTTCGAGTAAGCGTTCTAGGCAATCTTTTCCCGGTTCTTGCACGAGTAAGGTGATCCGGCCATCTGTGGCCAAGCCACTTCAATAGATGACGAGCAGCAGCTAATCTTGCATTGTAAGTGGTTGGTCTTAAGTCGGAAAGACTGTGTGTCCATAAATCAATTCGGCCATTTAGTGGCTCCATTCGTTGTGCTAAATCATAAATCGTCATAGTATTATATTCAATTTCACTTAACACATCTTCGCCCGGAAGAGTTGTTTCAACATATGACCTCAAACCAGAAATGTAAGATTTCTGAGTATTTTCGGATTTGTTTTCAGACTTGAGTTGTTTTTTGTAGCACTCTAACCAAGGAAGTTCTCTAAGATGAAATAGGCGATGAGGAAGAGAAACATCTTCGTCGGTCAAACGCATTTGGCTAGGCCTAAGCGCCCTACGTTCTCGAGTAAAACTTCCTCTGCTGTTTTCCATTGGCGTCACCGCCTCTCGCCGTAGCGAGTGTGCATCCCGTGCCCCGGAGGGCAAGTAGAGGATATAGGTGTAAGATATCAAACCATCGGGATTTTAGTATCCATCAATGTATCAATTCTTACCATAAGGAATCCATTCGGAACCATTCCACCACATAATGCTCTGATCTGACATCTGTCGCCATGAATAGCCATTTCCATCGGTCCATTGTTGCAATACTACAGGTTCTAATGTTGGCATCGGTATTGCCGGTAGTGGCATAATTGGATCGTTGGATGTACTTTGCATTACGTTATTCTGTGGTGACGACTTCCTACTTCTAATTACCAAAACACCTCCAACAATAGCAGCAATAACCAAACCTAAAACCACGTATAGCAAGATATTATTTTCCTCAGATTTACTAGAGGTTGCTTCTGCCTCCTGCTGATCATTGCCATTATCTTGTAATTCATCATTAGCGTCTTGTTCTAAAATTGTGCAACCAAACTCGTCAACTGCTTCGCCTGGTTTAGTATCAAGACAATTATCTGATGTGTCTAGAACTCCATCATTATCCACATCAATTTCTAAATTAGTTTGATTATTATCGTCAATTGGGTCAATAGTATTGTTAGTATTATCACTAGAATTATCGGTATTGTTATCTTGAGAATTATTATTTTGAGTATCATCATTTTGATCATCATTATCTGATGTTTCAGCAAGCTCTAGCGACACCGTCAATATTTGAGAAATGCTACTCGAAATTCCAGAAGGGTTGTGAAGTAAACCGATTTCAAAAGATTCTATATTGTTCAATCCCCATGAAGATACCGAGATATCAAGTTTGTAGGTTGCATCGACATCAACAGGAAGTGAAACACCTTCATCGTCACATGAAGCAAATAAATCAACTATTTCGATATCGATGTTATTTGAACTTGTACAGAAAAGCTTCCATTCATTTTCAAAGTAGTTGAGTGAACTCAAAGACGAGGTCTCGATAATAGTCTCGAAGGTTTTGGTTTGATCATTCTGCTCAAAACTAATTTTATTATCTAGAATTGAGATAATCTGCTTGCTTTCCAAAGGTGAATCAGACAATTTGAAGGAGGTGTTTGTCATTTGATACTTATCAAAAACCACACTTAGTTCAAGCATAAAGTCAATTATAGTTACATCATAATTGAGATAAATTTCAAAACTAAATTGACCATTTTGTCCGATTTGGGGATTCATTTGATTGAATTGAGACAATGTAAGATTCATATTGTCGTAGATAATCCTTAAATCGATTACATTAGAATTTGTTAATAGAGTTAAGTTACTCGAGTAATAACCGCTATTAACAACTTCATATGTTGAATTAAACCAAGCTCGCCCTAGAGTAAATATAGTTTCAATTTCATCAAGATTTTGTGAATTTCCATAGAAGTTCTCAGCATAGTTGAATTGTGAAGATGTTACAGAAACTAGCGGTGATACAATTTGCTCTATTGGGGAGATAGATATAGTGTAATATTCTTGATGAATATATACTAACTCTCCTTCATCATTTTCATAGTATATTTCTACGTATAGAGGTTGAATTGATAATTTTCTTCCTTCTTCAAACTCTTCAGTGGGTATCAAAATCAAATTTAAATCAATGCTTTCTCCGCCAAAAACTTCAATTTCTGTTGTTTCAAAATCATTTTCACCTTCATCTATGCTTATTTCTTTCGAACTTCTCTCTATGATTGTGAAATTCACAAAAAATCCGTTATCAGAATCACCGGTATTGAGCATTGTGATGGTTATTTCTTTAGATTCACAACCACATACATAGATGAATTCAGAAGAATTATCTGTAGAAATTTGGAAATCATATTCGTTGAATAATAACTTTTCAAGAGAACCAGACATTTTTGAACCATCAATTAAATCTAAATTTACTATAAGCGAATAGTTGCCACCCCATATGTCGGTATTGTAAGTATACAAAATAGTCAAAATAACGCCATTATCGGTAAAGTTTGCTTCATAATCCGTAGAATTGATTTCAAATGACAAAACATCAGTAATTTCACCGTTATAGTATCCTTTAACATTTAGCAGGTCTATTTCATCGATACCAAAAATGCCGTCTGCAAACACTGAAATCTGCATTACTCTATTTTCTACAAGGTCATTTGGCGACCAGATGTATTCTTGATCATCTTCGAATGAATCTCCTGGTCTGTGAACCTTGATTTCGAGAGTATCATTCTCACTTGAATTATTTACAGAAGAATCAGAATTAAGATTAGAGTTGATCATTAAACTCGCTGAATTGGAAATTACAACTAATAGTGTTAGCCAAAGAACTAACCCTAAACTCCCTCGACCCTTCATATATATCAACAGAATATCTATCTTTATTGAACTTTTGAATGACTGATTATGCCTTTTCTTGTTCTTTCTTTATCGCATTAATGGACTTTTCAGCAACTCCTAATATTGCGTTTTTGAGTGATGCGCGAAGTTGATTTAATTCGCCATAACAAATGATTACATCGTCATATCTTAATTGAACATCTGGTTCAGGATTCCATAGTAACTTATTATCTCTTGATAATGCGAAAACTGGAATCTCGTAAGTTGATTTGAATAAATCAGCAATTTTGTTACCCACCATCATAGGATGATTTCTAAGTTGCAGTGAAAGTACTCCAGAGCCCGGTACGGTACGAAGCAATTGATCCAAATCCACTTCAGAGAACGCGGTTTCACTCATTACATAATCGATGATTGCTCCAGCGACGTTTACTCCACTTGCTTTTTCGATTCCTTCAAGTCCTGGAGATGAATTAACCTCCAAAACCAATGGCCCATTATTGCTTTCAAGTAAGTCAACACCAGCAACATTCAGCCCTAATACCCTAGCCGCGCGACAGGCTTGTTCTTCAAATTCTTCACTAATTTCTACTTTCTCAACAGTTCCGTTTAGATGGTAATTGCTACGAAATTCTCGTCCACGCGCTTTTCTTCTCATAGCAGCAACTACTCTGTCACCTACTACTAAGGCACGAATATCTTTACCGTGTGATTCAGCAATGTATTCCTGTACTAACACTGATTTTCCAGTTAATAGCAATCCCTGAATTAAGCTTCTTGATTCATGTACAGTATGTCTAAGGAATACTCCTTGACCTTGTGTGCCTTGGGTGACTTTGATCACTACTGGCAAACCTCCAACAAAATCAATTGCTGGTTCGACATCAATGATATCTCTAACATAAGTGGTTTTAGGAACTGGGATTTTATTTCTAGCTAATATCTGCGAAGCATGTAATTTATCTCTACTTTGAAGTATACCTTGGCCAGAGTTTGCAGTCCATATCCCTAATTGTTCCATGTGACGAAGAACAGCAACTCCATGCTTAGTAATAGAATGACCAATACGAGGAATTACAGCATCATGATTAAATGGCTCACCCGCATAATGGATGTCTATTGCCCCATCATCGACGAACAGAGAGAACTTCATTGGGTCGGTTACCTCGACATCAATTCCACGGGTTTTAGCCTCTTGAACTAGCCGTCGAGTACTGTAGAGCCTAGGGCCTCTTGACAGAACTGCTAGTTTTAGGTCCATGCGTAATGGTAAACCCTTTACTTTTTGATATCATCGCTATAATTGTTGATTATACGACAATAGAGTCTTTGAAGTGCTAATTCAACTTCCGCAGTTCATGTCCGAGCAAGAGGTACCTTCTGAGGATGAGCAAATTGAAGAAATTGCGTCTTCTAATTCTGAATCAGAAGAGACCCATGAAGACAATTCTGTTGAGACATTAAAATCACTGCAAGAATCACTAAAAAAGTCACGTTGGAATGTCTTTATGTTTCTCGGTCTTGCGTTCTTGATGTTTGCCTTTGCACTATTTCCAATGCCGATGGATGCTGACTTTGAATATGGTACGGCAGAAAAAGATCTAGGATTTGTATGGGGGCCTTCACTAGGTGGAGAAGATTTCATGGATGTGCCCTATGAAGTTTCAGTAAAAGTCAATCAATTACCATCAACCACCGGAAATATTACGTTACAAGTTTTCGTTTTAAAAATCGATGATTGTACGAACCCTGAAGTAGCAAGTGAAGCAGAATCTAAAGCGCAATCAGGCGGAAATCATGACTATCAATATCAGTATATTTCTTCACCCGTTGAAGGCAAGACATATACATTTGATTTTGATTTAGACATGGGTCAATATTGTCTTAATGCTAAAGCAGTTGGACAGGGTGGAACAATTGTCGATCCTAGTCGAACTGATTTGGTAGTAACTGGTAAATTATGGCCTAACCAAGTCATTGCAGGCGTTCCAGGATTGGTATTCTTAGGATTGTCAACCTTTGCATTTGTTGGGGCTCAGAAAATTGGTAAGAAAGTAAAAGCTATCTTAGAAGATGAAAAAGTTACTGAAGAACAATTAGTTTTGGAAGAGGCCAGGAGGCAGAAAATAGTCGCTGGTCCTGGCGGCCCTCCAAAGCCTGTAGCAGGGCCAGGCGGCCCACCACCTGCAGTTGCAGGTCCAACGGGTGCGCCGCCAACTCAAACTACTTCAGGCCCAGCAAATGTTGCAGATAGCCCTACCGAGTCAGTTAGATCTGGCCCTCCACCTACAACCTCAACAGTAGTTGAGCCACAAGTTGCAGAATCTCCACCTCAACAAGATGATGGCTCGACATTTGAAGATGCAGGTAATGGCTACTTCTATCGAAAGATGGCTGACGGCACATATGAACAGCAAATCTACATTAAAGACGCATCAGGACAATATGTAATATATCAAGCGTGAATGTTATTCAAGTGGTATTCAATTAGACATTTGATGAAACAAAACATGAGATGATTGAAAGGGTAAAACGATAACGGGCATGTGGTGAAGAGATTGTCTGACGACTTGAAATCTAGTCTAACAGCAGCCAAACTCAAAGCCCTTTGTGTACTCAACGATTTGCCGACTAGTGGCAATAAATCGGACCTTGTATCACGATTATTGGATTCTGGCTTATCAAGAACTGAGTTAGGAATTGAGGTTGAATCCGTAGTAGAGAAAGCCGTTGATGCGACTTTTGAAGAAGAAGTAATTCAGCCATCACTGTCCTTAGAAGATGAAGATACTTTGACACCAGAAGTAGAACCAGAAGTGGTACAGCCCGTGGCTGAAGCAATTATTGAACAAGCAGATGACGATGTTCTTGATGCAGAGGTACTCGATGCTGAGTTTGTCAGTTTAGAAGAAGAGGTAAAAGCGCCTAAATCTCCAGAAACGGAAGTGACATCAAAGAAAACAAGTAGTGATGCTAAAACATTATTGGAAATGGTAAAACAACCAAAAATTGCTGCTGCATTTGTCGTGATTTTAATTCTTGGCGCCGGCACATGGTATTACTTCAATAATCAACTTGAACCATTTACTGCAGACACATTACG
>DUKP01000077.1 GCA_013329295.1 Candidatus Poseidoniaceae archaeon | reverse complement strand
TTCTGTCCATCGTGTAACATTAGCCTTTGAGGGATTTAATGGATTTTGCATATTATTCAATCGCCCTTATCGTTGCTTTTGCTACGGCTAGATATGTTACCGAGAATACCAAAATACATCTCAAATTCAAAGGTCTATGGATTCATCATTGGATTTTGGCTGGTCTTGCTATGGGTGTGGCACTATACCTCAACATTTCACAACCATATATATGGGGAGCACTTACTGGTATTGCCCTAGAAGGACTTCCAAGAAAGAATTGGTCGATTAGAAATAAACAATAATATAGGGATAACTGCTTTATCATTAGCCGTTTTGCTCATCTTATGGAAGACGTCGATTGGCTCAAATCGATGTTGGCTATTGAACGTGAAGTAAGACCACCAAGTAGTACCAGAAGAGAGCAAAAATACCTTGATGGAAATTGTGTAAAATTGTACCATGATGGTAGAATTATAGCCTATGCTGAAATCCGTAAAGTTGGCAGCCATATGGAGATTTCAACCGTTTTGGTCGACCCTGAATATCGTAATCAAGGATATGGCAAGAAACTCATGCAACAAGCGATTGAAAAGATTGAACATAACAAAATAATGTGTTGCACAAAGAATCCTGCTATGGCCAAAGTATTGTATGATCTTGATTTTAAAATAACCAAATGGCCTGGCTTTTGGACTAACTTTGTGCTTACAATAAACACATTTAGAAGATTGATTTCGATGATAATTCGCTTCGATTTCAAGAGAATATGGCTACAAGGCAAAAATATTCTCAACTATGACCAGTTTGAGATAATTCGAGATTAATCATCCCAACTAACCAAATACGAGTCTGTATTGGTAATGACATGCATCGCCGAGTTATTGTTCCTTCAAGGATCAATATAATTGGTGAACATACCGATTATGCTGGTGGCCTTGCATTACCATTTGCCATCGATGTAAAACTTGAATTAATTATCAAACCACTTGAAACTGGATTTTCTGGCGATGAAATTGTGATTGCATTATGGCAAGCAGCTGGCGGTTATCCTGCGGAATTAATTGTCAATAGTGAGATTCCAATTGGCAAAGGTATGTCTTCATCAGCGGCTCTGTGTGTAGCGATTACAGTTGGTGCAAATCCCAATTTAGAACAATTAACTATTTGTAAAATGGCTCAAAAATTAGAACATCAAATACTCGGTACTCCTTGTGGATTATTGGACCAAATGGCTATGGTATTTGCTAAAGAAAACCATGCAACATTGATTAATTTTGATGATTTTTCAATTGATTATATCGCTTTACCAAAGTCTTGGAAATTCAAATTAGTTGATTCTGGTATTCATCGTAAACTTGCCGATGTCGATTATAACTCGAACTCAGAATATCAACAAGAACACGTCAACACAGAAAATAATCGAGTATTACATGCCATTAATTCAAGTGCAGAAACATTAGGGAGATTGCTCAATGAATCTCATGATTCTTTACAAAAGTTAGGTGTCAGCATAGTTGAAATCGACACATTAGTCAAAACATTACAAGATACTGAAGGCGTTCTTGGTGCACGGATGATGGGCGGAGGATATGGTGGAATGATCCTTGTATTAGTTGTCAATGATGATGTTCTCCCCAATGCAATAACTGTATCAAGTTCAAGCACGCTTAGATTTGAGGAATTCAGTTAGTTTCGATAGTCGCTCAGGCGTCCCCATATCCCAAAATTTAGTGTTATCGAGATGAGCACCAATTTTCCCAGATAGGCTTGGATAAACTGTTTCCTCCCAACTCCATTTGCCATCTCGACCAAATAATAGCACAACTTGTTTGTTTACGATGCTTGTACCAGCCTCATAACCATTAAATTTTGACAAAGTATTACGTTTATCATATTGTAAAACCTTACCATCTTGGTGTAACAAATTCATTATTTCATGTGATTCTGTGACTGTCATTGTTATCAAATTAGTACCATTTTTGTGATTACTAACCAAGTCATGATAGTTTATCGGATGAAAGTCATCGCCCCATAGTAGAATAAATTCTGACTCCAAGAAATCGACTGCATTCCATAATGCGCCACCAGTTCCTAATGGTTGTGATTCTTGAACAAATGTTAGTGATACCGAATCATGCGAATAATCTTCAAACTGTTTACCAAGATGTCCGGTCAAAATTAATGCCCTATCACAACCTTGGATGCTAATCCAATCTAATATGTGACTAATGATTGGCTTATCGTCTACTTTTACTAATGACTTAGGTATTGATTCGGTAATTTGGCCAAGTCTTGTTCCAAGACCGCCTGCGAGAATAACGACCTGAGGCATTCCGCTAGACTGAGGTCTCGCGTCGTGCATAGAAAGTGAACTAAAACTAGATTTATTTACTAATCGCATAAAAAGGGATTTGGAATTCTTAGTAGATTAGTAAACCAGCACTTTGTGAGTAAAATCAAGACATAACCTCAAACGGTTGAAGGATTCGTTTGATGTATGTCCGAACATATTGGTAGGCCATCAAACATTAACATCATCAACTCTGCGTTCCTCATCGGTATGCCAATAATTGCTATTACATCACTCGTTTATTATTCAATAAATTATGGCATAGGTTGGTTTGAGCCGATCATTTTCGTAATGTTTTATCTGGCATCCGGACTTTCAATTACCGCAGGTTATCATCGGCTATTCAGTCATCGAACTCACAAGGCTGCTTGGCCACTAAAATTATTCTATGCATTATTTGGTGCTGCAGCATTCCAAAATTCTGTAATTAAGTGGTGTAGCGACCACCGAAGGCACCATCTAAAAACCGATACAGAAAATGACCCATATTCAGTTACTCGTGGTTTCTTTTGGGCTCATATCGGTTGGGTAATGATTGACGAAGGTGAAGAAATTGTTGAAAATGTTGAAGATTTACAAGCCGATAAAATTCTAGCTTGGCAAGACCGTCACATCTTCTTAATTGGATTCTTGACAGGTATCCTATTGCCCGCACTTGTTGGATTCGCTTGGATTGGTGGCGCTCATGGCTTCCTAGGAGGCTTAGTGTATGGTGGCTTTGTTAGAGTTGTTATCGTTCACCATGCAACATTTCTCATTAATTCAGCTGCCCACACTTGGGGAAGTCAACCATATTCAACCGAGAATACCTCCAAAGATTCAGCAATCCTATCATTCCTGACTTTTGGAGAAGGATACCATAATTTCCATCATACATTCCAAGCAGATTATCGAAATGGTCACAAATGGTACCATTGGGATCCATCAAAATGGCTTATTAAGGCAGCTTCATGGATTGGTCTTACTCGTGAATTACATAAAATTCCTGCCAATGTAATTGAGTCTAGAAAAATGAAGAAGACATTTAATGAGAAGGTTGATGCTAGTGAAATTGATACACATTTCCAAGAGAAATTCAAAGAATGTCTTAAGCAATTACGTAATGCATTTAATGATTTGAAAAAGCGACGCAAAGAATACAAAACCGCTAAATTATCCAAAAAATCAGAATCAAAAAATAATTGGAAAGCGATTAAGCAAGGTCATAAAACTCGCATCAAACAATGCAAGAAAAGAATATCTAAGGCAAGAATGGAATTCAAACTATTAGTTGAATCAATGCGATTAAACATCGACAAAAAGCCTGTTCCTGCTTAGTCTTCATCATTGCTACGCTCAACTGTTGCACATTGAACATCGTGTGAACAATCATTTCGCATTTGGCTTTCAGTGCTAACCATTAATGGCGACAAATCACCATATTCAACAATCAAACTTGGTCCTTGAGCAAGATAGTAAACTGAACCTCTGCCATCTCTTGAATCATGGGCTGTTGAATTATTATTGGCTGCACATTCTCCGGTACAGCCATCAGCAAATGCAACATAGACTCTACCTTGTCTATCGATATGCAAATCGTTGAAATCTAACAAATTACGATTTGAACCACCAATATCTCGGCAATCACCTGAGTTTAGACAAATTGACCCTACTTGTACTGGGTCATCGGTTACTCGATAAGTGTGGAATGTTGGTTCAGGGTCAAGAGCATTCAAACTGTAGGTAATGTATAGATGATAAGTGACATTATTTGGTGCATAGTGAGCATTACCATCCCATGGATTACCATCAATATCTGACTGGTTTAACAATGAAGCATTTTCACTGCCTAGATAAGTCACAGCAATTCTCCCTGGATCTCCAGCATCGGTTTGAGGGAATACTGAAGAAATTACTTCGGCCGGAGAAATACGAATGCTTTCCTGCTCCCATGTCTGGCCTGAATCAATTGAACGGGACATGTAAACTCCCTCATCACCACCGGTCCAAATGTGATATGCATTGGATTCTGTATCAGTAGAAATCTCTGAATTCTTACGCGGGTAAGGAGTTCCTACATCT
>DUKP01000063.1 GCA_013329295.1 Candidatus Poseidoniaceae archaeon | reverse complement strand
GTTCCTACATCTTCTCCCATAGTTCTTTCAAACCATGAAAAACCGTTATCTTTAGAGACGATTACTGAAGGTGTTTCAACTCTTGGTGTGACATAAACAGTACCATCGGGTGCAGTAGAAATTGCCCCATGCAAACCACCATTTGTGGTTGCAAGACCAACTATTTGTCCACCAGCCTCAAAGGTTGCGCCACCATCAAAACTAGTAAAGCAAAAGATTCCTACTAATTTGTTATAGCAATAGTAAACTGCAGTTTCGTAAATTGTACTACCGGTTAATTGCCCTAATGCCCCATAACCAGCACTAGTCCATGGCCCGCTAGCGAGTTTGATGTGGTCGTTGATCGGTGTAGTACCTGAATCGTGTGGATTACCTAACCAAGTTTCACCATCATCGTCACTCCAACAAATCCATGATGTTTCAAGTCCAATCATTTGAACATTGAAAATTCGGTCAGTAATTGGATCAACCCATCCGTAAGGATCGCTAGTAGTAGGCGAACATTGTACCGGGTCTTGAGTCTCTTCCCATGTTTCGCTATAGTCGCAAGAACGCATAACTTTCTCCATAGCAATAAAGAAGATACAACCACTAGAAGTTATGCCAATACTGGGTTCTTTACCAGTTTCTCCGACATCACTGAATTGAAAAGTCATGTCTATTGGTGGAATATCAACAGCATTTCCTGCCTTATCGGTGACAAAAACTCGAGGGTCTTTTACTTCCTCAATAATAGGTTCCTCAACTACCTCTTCTTTACCAAAACAACCTGATAATGACATGGTTACCATCAAGGCAACCAATAGCATTGCTCTGCCCCTCATAACGAGAGGCTAACTCCCCTTCTTCAATAGTATTACTATTGAATTTATATCTTGTTTTAATCCCAAATAATGCAACAACCAGTAGATAGCCATTATATCAACTACCAACATCGGCCATCATGGTCCAAGTTACTCAAAGTAGTAAGGTCGTAGTTTTAACCGGTGCTGGAATTAGTGCAGAATCTGGAATCAAGACTTTCAGGGCTTCAGATGGCTTGTGGGAAAATCATGCAATAGAGGATGTTGCTACACCTTATGCGTGGGAAAGAGATCCTGAACTTGTATGGAATTTCTATCAAGGAAGGCGCAACCAATTGCAAGATGTCGAGCCTAACCCTGCTCACAGAGCTTTGGTAACTCTCGAGAAATTTCTTGGAGAAAATTTCCTTTTAGTAACACAGAATGTTGATGATTTGCACTCAAAAGCCGGTTCAAAAAATCTTATTCATATGCATGGAGAATTGCGAATTTTGCGCTGTGAGGAGTGTCATGAAACATTTGACATGATGGAACAAGAACACTTGACTTCTGAGTACGTACCATGTCCAAGTTGTCACAGTCAAAGACTTCGGCCACACATTGTTTGGTTTCATGAAATGCCATTACAAATGTCTGAAATCTATGCTGCGGTAGAAGAATGTGATGTGTTCATGACTATTGGTACGAGCGGCCATGTCTATCCTGCTGCAGGATTAATTGATGTTGCAAAACAGGCTGGTGCTCACTGTATTGGAATCAATCTTGAACCTCCAATGAATTATGACCAACATGATGAATTCCATCAAGGAAAGGCTGGCGAATTACTACCTGATTTTGTCGAGCAAATCATTAGCTAATTCAAATGCTCATTGGTACGAGCGATTAATATCACAAAAATTGTCGGTCAATCATGGCGCGTAGCACTTCGTTACTGATGTTGCTTATGCTAGCCTGCTCAAGTTTTTCTGGATGTCTATTCGGTTCAGATAACGATGGTGATATCGAGTTAATCGTCAATTATCAAACAGACTTTGGAACAATAATCGAAACCTACTCACAAGGAGAACTTACTCAGAAAAACCCAGTAACCATTGATTTTGACTTTTCCAATTCAACTGCTAGCAATTCACTACAAACCTATGGCATTAATCCATTTGATGGACGCGAACCGATTACTGTTGATGCATCCTCTAATTCCATTGTATCTATCGACTTTATTCATCACGGATTGTATGAGATAAGTGCTTTTGCTATTGACTCAAAAGGCAACAAAATCAATGAGACAATTACCATAAGAGTTGATCTTCGTATTGACTGGACGGAAACCGATACCAATAACCCATTATCAATACCTTTCAACCCAGAGCCAAATAATCAAGGCCAACATCCAAAAATGATTGAAATAATTTCCAATGTCGAAAATCCCGCCTTAATTGGTAGCATAGGTGATAGCGGACAATCGGTTCAATTGACCTGGCAACTAGTCGATGAGTTAGGTGATATTTGCCAAAGTAGAAATGGACAGATAAATGATGGCGACACTATGATGTGGCAGACTCTTTATTTCAACACCTATATGGAACACGAATTACGCATATTAATGGATGAAGGACAAGATTCTGTTAACGTAAACCAATCTGTATCGGTATTATATGATAATTGAAAATGAATTCAATTCGCATTCTCTTTTGGTAAAAAGAATACTTTAATCAGCGCTTTTGAAATTGCTACTATCACAAACAATACCGCTGAAACCAAGGCAATCATTGAGCCACTACCAGTTCCTAACTCAGTCGAATAATACAATCCCAATAAGACTGTGATAACACCAAATATTTGAGACAAAATCACACATGTAAGAAAACTTCTGCTTACTAGTTGAGCAATTGCAGCTGGAGTAACAAGCAGTGCGGTAACGAGTAATACTCCGACAATTTGAACCATGCTAACTACGACTAATGCTATCAAAATACTCCAAAGTAAACTGATTAATGGAACTGGTAAACCTTGAACTCTAGCTGCTATGGAGTCAATCGAAATTGCTAGTATACTTCGATACAAGATTATTAACAAAATATATGCGAAAAAACAAACTGCAACAATGAAGTTGAAACTTTCTTCGTCGATTAAGTTAAGACTGCCCCATAGGTATCCTTCTACAGAAGCCAATGAACCTCCTCCCCAAATACGAGTGACAACTATTCCAAGTCCGAGCATTCCTGTCAAAAATATCGCGATTGCCGTATCACCGGTAATCCATTTTCTATAAGACAGGAAATCAATCAAAATCGCTGCTACTATACTTAATCCCAATGCCCACCATAAAGGATCAACCCAACCTACAACAAGACCTATCGCTATACTACCGAATGTAACGTGGGCTAATCCATCACCGATTAGAGCAAGATTTCTGATCAATAGAAATGCACCTAAAAACCCGGCGACAATAGAGACAACAATTGCGGCAATCAGTGGTCTTTGATAATACACTTTTGTAAAGTATAGCGGGAAAACCTCACCTGGAATAAATGGCGCAATGAATTCTAATATTGGCCCTAATAAATCAATAACTAATGACCCGATTACCATTAACTCTCACCTCCCTCAGCACCTGGTGAAACAATTATCACTACATCATCACTCTTAGTAACATCAGATTTTGTTGAATCTGCTTCCGGATGAGTTGCTTCGATGCCCCTCAACTCTGCTAAACTTGACAAATCTGGGAAATCTTCAGCTGTTCCATCATATCTTATCTTATGTTCGAGATAGATCATCCTATGTGCTGTTCTTTTCATACTGGCCAAATCATGTGATATCATGACAATCGTTTTGTTTTGATCGTGACACAAATCATCAAGCAAACGCATTATTGAATTACGAGATTCTACATCAACACCTACCATTGGTTCATCCATCAACAACAAGTCTGCTTCTGATGCTAATGCCTTACCAATTGCTGCTCGTTGGCGCTGTCCTCCTGAAAGATTACTAATCATAGTGTTAGCATATTGCTTTAATCCAACGGTTTCAATTATCTTGTCAATTTTAATTTGATTTTTCTTCCGCTGTTTGAAAAAGGCTGGAGGTGATATGAAGAAATCTAAGTATTGCCTAAAAAAATTCCTACTCAATAATCCCAATTGAATAAATTCTTTAACGGTAATTCGCAGATTATGTGGTAGTTCGGTGGCCGCTTGAGGCACCCAACCTATTCGTCCAATTGTAGCCTTTGACATTGGTGCTTTTCCATAAACATCTATTTGTCCTATCCGAGGTTTTAGAAGCCCAAGAATCGTCAAAATTAACGTGCTCTTGCCACCACCATTTGGTCCAACAATTCCAACAAACTCACCACATGTGATTGACATATTGATGTCTTGGATGACTTCATTACCAGAACGATTTACTGAGAGGTTTGAAACATGAAGAATTTCTTCTCCGCAAACCGGCAAGAATTCTTCGGCCATTATACCACTCAATGTGTACTGCAAGTGGTTTAACATAAATCAATTATGATTGATTTTACCTTAAACTGCACATCCAAGGCCTGTCATTAGGTTGTTGAGGTTCTTGTTCATCATCGATAGATAATCGTCGTTAGCATCTGATGGAGCTTTTTCCATAGTGTACAGATACATGACTTGAACATTAGTAGCTTGTACAATCAAATCAACAGAACTTGCCTGCGTATACTCTTCGATAAACAAGACATTGATTTCATCTTCATTTATCTTCGAAACAACCTTGTCTACATCTGCCAATGTTGGCTCAGCCTCAGGATCAAGACCGTGGACGGTGACGAATTCAACACCATATCTTTCAGTGATGTATGAATATGCATTGTGATTAGCTGCAGCGGTTTTGTTGGTACAGGTCCCTGATGGGCCGAAAGCATTGACATATCCGACATGTATTTTATCAAGTTCAGCCATAAACGCATTTGCATTAGCAGTAAAAGTCTCGCTGCCGTTAGGGAATACCTCAATCAATGCATCAAGAACTAGTTGTGCTTGTGCTTTGAAAGAAATTGGGTCAAGCCAGCTGTGAGGATCATAATCGAATGCTTCCTCATCTTCATCCGCTACTATGGTTGAATCGCCATCTTCGTCATGTCCATCTTCGTCATGTCCATCTTCGTCATGTCCATCTTCATCATGTCCATCTTCATCGTGTCCACTGTGATCATCATGACCATCGTGGCTACCATGATCGTGTCCTTCATGACCATCGCCCATCAGAATGAAAACTGAAATGTCTGAAGGTACGGCAAATCCGTATTCCCCTTCAACCTCAACATGGATTGTCAAGTAACCTCGAGTACCATCATTTGGCTCTTCGTGGTCGTCATGGCCTTCCATCCACATGTGACCTGCTGCCTCACAGTCTTCTTTGGTAGTGTGTTCAGTGTTCTCGTG
>DUKP01000050.1 GCA_013329295.1 Candidatus Poseidoniaceae archaeon | reverse complement strand
CATGATTTTGATGACTTTGCTAATCATGAATCCAGGCATTAGGTCAACAATGGGTGGAATAGCTGATCCAATATTGTCACCGGTTCTACCAGAAGAATCTTTTTTCATCATAACGGTGTTAATACTCGGAACTTTTTCCATGTTGATGAATACAATATTGAGAAGTTTTTTCCTTGACCCAATTGAGCAGGCACACATTGGACATCGTCAAGGTCAAATTAGGAGAATGATGAATGATGCAAGGATTTCACGTGACCCAATATTGCAAGAAAAAGCAACAATAATGCAACAACAAATGATGCCAGAGCAATTGAAAGTGCAGATGGGTGCAATGAAACCAATGATGTTTACCATGATCATAATTATCGCAGTATTTTCGTGGTTGACTACAACTGTAGAAACATTTAGAGTTGATTATGTATCTTTACCGTGGGCATCTGAATGGAATCTACTATCTGACAAATTCTTGTTTTTCCCAGCATGGATTTGTGCCTATATCTGTATGAGTGCCCCTTTTGGCAGAGTTGTAGATAGGCACATTAAGTTGTTCAGATACAGAAGTCATCCAGTAGTTAATTCGGGAGAAAAACTGAAAGAGCCTTTGCTTCACTTAGTTGCAAACCAAGGGAAATCTGTTGACAAAAACGCTCAAAGAAGAAGACAGAGAAGTAAGTCCCAATCAAAGAAAAAGGCTAATTCAAAGAAAACTGAAAAGACCGAGACTACTAAAAATACCAAAAATAAATCAAAAACCTACTCCAGTGTACAAGGACTTACCTGTCCGGAATGCGGTAGTGACATGATCAGTAAAGCAGGACCACGAAAGAAAAAATGTGATGTTTGCCGGCACCAATGGGTGTGATTATGAATAAAGTTACCATTTCAGGACACCCTGGAAGTGGTACATCTACACTAGTTGAGGGACTAAAGAATAATTTCGGATGGAAGTCGATTAATGGAGGAGAAATCTTCCGTAATGAAGCAAAAAATCGTGGAGTTAGTTTAGCAGAATTTGGACAAATTTGTTCAGAAGATGAATCTGTAGATTTGCAACTGGATGATATACTTAGGCAGCATATTGCTGATAATTCAATCAACATTGTAGAATCAAGATTAGCAGGATGGTGGGCTTACAAAATGAAAAGTGATTGTATTAGAATTTGGCTCAAAGTTTCAGAGCATGAAAGAGCAAATAGAGTCACTAATAGGGAAGGTATTTCGCTTGAAGAAGCAAAAAAAGCTAATGCGAAAAGACTGATGGTAGATAATGAAAGATATCAAAAAATGTACGATTTAACTCCCGATGACCCTACCCCTTATACCCATATTATTGATGCAACAGATATCACAGCACAACAGGTACTGGAAAAAGTGATTGCAATATTAGGTGATTATTAGATGGCAAGAGTAAGATTAGGGGAAGAATCAAAATCATCTAGTCACGGACTAGACCCTGAAAACTTGACTATTGAACAACTTCTTGCTTCTGGTTTCATACTTTTAGATAAACCTCCAGGCCCCACATCTCATCAAATTGCTTCTTGGGTCAGAGATATGCTTGGCCTAGAAAAACTTGGACATGGAGGAACACTTGACCCATTTGCTACAGGAGTATTGCCCTTGATGGCTGGTAAATCAATGAAATTGACCAAGGGTATTTTGAAAACCGATAAAACTTACATTGCGGTTTTGAAATTCGCTGAAAAACCAAAACTTGAGCAATTGAATGATGTCATCAACAAGTTAACTGGGCGTATTTACAATGTGCCACCTGAAATTTCTGCCGTTAAAGTTCAAGTTAGAACAAGAAAAATCTATCACTTTGAATTGATTGAATTAGCAGAGAAAGAAGCAATTGTAAAAATCATTTGTGAAGCTGGAACATACATTAGAACAATTGCTCGTGATATGGGGCTTTTGCTAGGTTACAAAGTTGATCTAAAAGAACTGAGAAGAGAAAATTCTGGCAGATTTACTCTTGCAGACTGTGTCACTTTACAGCAAATTGCTGATGCTATTTGGTTATGGAAAGAATGTGATAATCCAGCAGCAATGAATAAAATTATTCATCCAACAGAAAAATTGCTACTTGACAAACCATATATTATTGTCAAAGACAGTGCAGCAAGTGCACTCTGCCATGGCGCACCTTTGCTTAGACCTGGGCTGATTGAGGTAAGTGATAAATTAACAAGTGGACTTGAAGTAGCAGCATTTACCTCAAAAAATGAAATTGTTGGAATAGTAAAGATGAGTAAAGGTTTCACTGAAATATCCTCAACAACCAATGGCGAAATAGGTAAACCTGCTATGATCTTGATGGAGCAGGAAAGATATCCTCCTCAATGGAATAAATGACCTAAGTCAAGCTTCAACATACTCTTCGTAGATATATTCCTCTGTTTCTATTCTTAATTTCAATTCTGACATGTTCCCACATCCACTTTGTCAACCTTAGTTGAACGACCCCCACAGTCTCAAAGTAAACTCTCCTTTTACATAACACATATCAAATTATAGGGTTATTTTGACATTATCCGACAATAGATATTTGAAAAATTAAACTTACAATTTCTTTATTTTCCCTGGTGCAAATGCTGAAAATAATATGACAACTAATGCTATAACTACAAGAGTAATTATCCATAAGGTACTAGTTGAAATTAGTGATTTAGATGATGTTTCATATGAATTAGCTTCCAATACTTCGATTGAAATTGTTTCAATATTATTTGATTCATCACTTTCCAAAATCTCGTTAACCCTATCTAATTCAACAGTAAGGGATTTTGTCCCAGAATCTGTCTGCTTCCAATCACAAGTCACTACTCCAAGTTCTCCAGATTTAAGCATCACAATTGACTTAATTCCAATTAATGTATCCCCAGATTGACACCTTACGGATATTAATGAAGCATCGCTATTGCCTGAATTTCTTACATAGACTCTGACTGGAACTACATCTCCTTCAATAATCTTTGATGAATCTACTACAATATCTTCAATGTAAAGTTCAGCAAGTGTAAGTACTTCTAGAACTAAAGTTTGGTTAACGCATGAGTTTTGATCACAAACAGTCACTACTATCGGAGTTGATGAGGAAGTAGTTGGTGGTGAAACTGTAATTGTTGAAGTTGACAAATCAACAACCGCCCAAGATTTATCGGTTATGACTGTAAGACCAGTTGAATCAATATCAAAGTAGGAAAATTGTATAGTTGTTGAAACACCAGATTCTACCGGAACAATTGATGGAAATTCATCCATTTGCGGCTTGTCATCAACTTCTTCAACGTAAACAATAAAAGTTTCAGTCCACATATTTGCAGACTCATCTCTAACATCAACTGTAACTGTTGTCACTCCAAACTGTTCAGGCATCAAAACTAATTTGATATCATCTTGTACCATAGTAGCGCTCAACAATGAATCGTCAGCAACTGTAAATGATACTGAGAGATTTTCTGAATTTGTTCTATCATCAACACATCTATCGAGGAATGGTATCAAAATTCCCAACCCATCTTCGACAAAGTACTGTGGACCAATAGTCTGGCAGACTGGATCTTCGTCCCATTCAACTTCAAAACCGCCAGATACTGCCATCGAAGTAATCTCAAGCAAAGTAGTGCTCTGTTCACCGGATGAATCCCAATTAAACCATGCCTGCAACTTTATTGTCAAATCGTTGACCCCAGAATCTAAGAATTGGCCGATTGAAACACTTACACTAAATGTGGTTAATTGATTAATCAGTTGATAAGAGGCTTCTTCGCCATTTACAAATACCTTCCAACGTGAATAATCTGTTGCAAGTCCATCTAGCGAACCAAAGACTCTACCATCTATTACAAGCGTGGGATCATTATAATCTAATTTAATCGAAGATATGCATGCATCTGATGATTTCACTCTAACTCTAATGATTTCACTATCGATTAAATCATTGCTACTTACAGAAACATAATCAGTAAAATCAATTCCATTAACCGATTCTGATACTTCAATTAGATAATTGCCACTGCTATCGACTTGAAAATGAATACGACCAAAATTTTGACCTGGTTGAGATGTCAATATTTCACTTGTCCAAACTCCTTCTACTCCTTGATTTACTGGAGAAAGACCACAATTAGAGATTTGCAAATTATCAAAATATCCTGCTTCAAAATTGAGTGGAAGTATTGGCATATCAAAACCTTGTGAAGTAGATTCTACAGATGCCCATTCGGTACCATACCATGGATATTCAACTATCACTGAAAAACCAACAGCATCGACATCCAACTGTGTATCATCAGTAGAACCAAGAGACACGTAATCTAATGTAACAATTAGATTTTGTAAATCGCTCCAGCTCCAGTCTGCTTTATCAGTTATATTTTCAGACCATATTGTCCCATTCATGTAGTCAATTGCGTTTTGAGTATTTACATAGGTGACTAACTCATGATAATCGCCACCATTATTCATGGAAAACCTAACTTGGTCTTGTAATAATGCACCAGGAATGTGAAATGCCACTAGGATATTCACAGCAATTATTTCATATTGATCATAAGATGTTGTGTCAAAATCTGTTACTTCAATCACAGGCCCTCTAGTGTAAGTATAACTCAAATCAGGTGCGCCATTGACATTCTGAGAATTAGTTGGTGAAGTTTGGGACCAAAATTTTACTGGTTGCAGATTTGCTGGTCGTGAATGTTCAAATGTGATACGATCATCTTCTACCATTGATACAGTATAATCAGCATTATCCTGCGTAAAAGTAATCTTATTATCGAGATACCAGGTACTATCAGATGAGATTTCACCTTGAGGAAAAATATCTACATCATTAGTTGAATGAACACTCCTAGCCACAGCATTCATACTAGTTGAGCACAACAAAATTGACAAAATTATCAACACTTGAATTCTATTAGTCATGCTTCGCATGAATAGTGGTAGTGGCGATGTACTAAAGAAATAAAGGGTGAATAGTTCAACAAATGTTTAATTTAAGATTGTTAATTAAGAATCGGATTATTGAAATACCACACAATTTACGACGAACTACTCTAGATGGCTGTGGTGGTGTAGGGGTTAGCACGGGGGATTGTGGTTCCCCCAGCCCGGGTTCAATTCCCGGCCACGGCCCCATTTAATCTTCAAGTTCATTTTTATCTATTGAATGGCCCATACGTTCTACCTTGGTTTCTAGATACGCTCTATTTGATTCGCCAACACCCACTACAAGTGTTTCTCTATTAACAACATCAATACCATATGATCTCAATTGTTCAATTTTGTTTGGATTATTAGTCAAAAGTGTAACCTTTTCAATTTCCAAACTTTTTAGCATGTTAGCAGCAATTTGGTAATCTCTAGCATCACCTGGATAGCCAAGCATAAGATTTGCATCTAAAGTGTCCGCACCCTTATCTTGGAGATGATATGCTTGAATTTTAGCGTGAAGGCCAATTCCTCTACCTTCTTGTCTTAGGTATAATAGGCATCCCCAGCCCTTATCCCTAATAGCATCTAAAGCAGCATGTAATTGTGGTCCACAATCACATCTAAGGCTACCGAAAGCATCGCCAGTTAAACATTCAGAATGTACTCTAATTAGAACAGGATCTGGCCCTTGCATGTCTCCAAGTGTCAAGGCGACGTGATCAAAACCTGTAGATTTTTCATGAAAAACTCTAATCATAAATTCACCAAATGTGGTAGGAAGTTTAGCCCTACTTGGAATATCGGAATGATTTTCAGTTATTTCCTTTACATCAGTCATTTTTTCACCTCTATTATGAAAAAATATTCACCTGATTCATGAACTACTTCTCTTAGCAAATGTTCTGTTCGCCCCAAATACATTGGAATATCATGTAAAGTCTCTGGATCATCAGATTTTACACCAATTATATCCCCTGTTGAAAGTGATTGTAGGGCTTTTTTTGTCTCATTTAAGGGTACAGGGCAATAAAATCCCAATACATCAAGATGATGAGTTAGTTTATGTTGTAATCCATCACTAGTCATTGTCGTATCAAACTACTCAAAAGGTATTGATATACAAACAATCCGATTTACAAATATTGAGTATACCGCATATTCATGTGTATTGACCCTCACGGAGTATCATGACCAAGACCTCTTCTAGAGCTGTTAAGTCTCAAGATATGTCTTGGGGTGAAGTGCTAGAATTATCAAAGTCTTATCTCAAAATCCCTCTAGCATTATTGTTTATTGAGGCGATATACTGGTTTATCACACAACCCTCTAACACACTTGTACCAATTCAAATCAGTGAAGCGTGGATATGGAGTGAATTAACTAATCTAATTTATGGCGAGGGTACAGCAACACTGACAACAAATAATGGCTGGATGATTCAAGTAAACTTGCATAATGATATTTTTCCAGGATTTACAGACACAGTAGCATTGTATGTTTCTGATGAATGTGCTGGAGTACATGAAATGTTATTCATATCAACATTGATAATTATGACTGATGGAGTTTCGCAAAAAGTGAAACTTCGCTCTATTGCTGTAATGTGTGGAATAGTATATGTCCTCAATATAGTAAGGCTTGTAGCATTCTATCCAATTGCTGTTGACTCTTGCTCACTTGACCCTAACAATCCAAGTTGTCTTAATCCTGTTTGGCAATATCACGAAGCAATTTACAACTGGGGATTCTTGTTAGTATTGGTAGTAATGTGGTTGATTTGGTTCTTGAAAGTTAGAGGAACTTCAACATCGATTGATTCAAGTTCTGAAAAATACCACATTTCTTTTAGAAAATCTTGGAGTAAAGTTCACTATGCAATCTTAGGATTTGTGTTGTTAATGTTAATCTCATCTGCATACTCTGTAACTAATAATGAGGAAGCAATGCAAGCAAAAGAAACTTTAGACTTCTGTTCTTTTTCTAGTATTTCTACTAATCAATGTATGGCAGCGCAAAATACATGGAATAATGCAATCAATACCGCATGGTCAATGGCGTTTATTGGACTACTGATCGCTGCAGGAGTAGCGATTAAAATTGATAAGCGTGATACATCAAGCAAAGAAAGTGCTTTGTCTGAATCAGAGTAATCATACTTGAGCTGACATCTTAAGTCCGTCAAGTTCATACTTTTCAATCGCTTTCAATGCTAGTGAGACTTTCGATGAATGAACATTTACCAATGCATAATCATCCTCGAATTCGATCTGTCCAATTGCTAATTCATCGCAGCGCATTTTTTCTGCAAGCCATTGAGAGATAATTCTGCCAGACAAATTAATTCCTGTATCTGATGTCAGTTTAATCGGTACAAATCCGAACACATCTGCTGATTCCATGAAATCATCTTTGTAAGATATCAAATCCTTTTGTACGCCTTCAGGTAAATTTGGAACATCTGTTGACAATATATCTAATCCGTATGTAGCAATAATTCGTGACAATTGGCCTGCATCATTCTTAGAAACCAAACTCCATGCTTGGCCTTCTCTACCAATTCTACCAGTTCTACCAATTCGATGGATAAAACTGTCCATGTCATCTGGAATGTCATAGTTCACTACCAAAGTAATACCATCTACATCAATCCCTCTTGCCGCAACATCGGTGGCAATAATAGTTTTAATTTCACCACTCTTAAACAAATTCAAAATCTTCTCACGCTGATTTTGTGACAAATCACCATGAAGACCATTTACTTCGATTCCGGTTCTAGATAGCTTTTGAACCGCAAGATCGACCATCCTTTTTGTATTGCAGAAAACAATTGTTTGATCTTCTTCACTAGTATTTGCTAAAAGCCTTGACAAAGCCCATAATTTGTTTGCTCTTCCAACATTAATACTGTACATCTTAATTGGAGGAATATCTAATTCTTCC
Source organism: Candidatus Poseidoniaceae archaeon (assembly GCA_013329295.1). Lineage (GTDB taxonomy): Archaea > Thermoplasmatota > Poseidoniia > Poseidoniales > Poseidoniaceae > MGIIa-L1 > MGIIa-L1 sp9596u. The sequence goes on along the minus strand of DUKP01000050.1, from coordinate 11,218 downwards.
GTGTTTGTTAGGACAAATTCCGGTTCATGCATAAATTCGTATGCTGCGTCAAGAATCTCTTGTGGGAACGTTGCAGAGAATAACAGAGTTTGTTCTCTAGATGACATTCTCTCAATGACCCATGTGATATCAGGGAAAAATCCCATGTCAAGCATTCTATCAGCTTCATCAAGACAAAAGATTGTAGGACTTGATAAATCAATAAAATCACGCTTTGTCATATCCATTACTCTACCAGGAGTACCAACAATAATATCAACACCATTGCCTAATTGACGTGCTTGCTTTTCCAAATCAGTACCACCATATACAGTAGCAATTTCAAGTCCCAAATCACCCTGAATACTGTTCATTTCAACTGAAACTTGATTTGCTAACTCTCTAGTTGGTGCTAGAATCAATGCTTGAAGTTTACCAGTTGGCTGACATGCCTCAATTATTGGAATGCCAAATGCCCCTGTTTTACCAGAACCTGTCCTTGCTTGTCCAATAACATCATGGCCAGCAAGAGCAATCGGTATAGTGTCTCTTTGAACTGTAGTTGTTTGTTCCCATCCAAGGCTTTTAACGCCTTTCAAGGTCGATTTTTTTAACTCCCAATTATCGAATCTTTGATTTGTGAACATTCTTTCACCTCCGCCCTAAGTACACAATAGGTCACCGGGCGTTGGTGACCTCACATCAATTTAGAAATTGTCTTGCTCAGCGATTTCCTGTTGTAAAATACCCATCCAATATTTGCGGGCATTTTCTCTGTTCAGTGGTCTACGAGTTTGACGTACATGCTCTAAAATATATTGTCTAAACTTCAAAGCCTTGTTCCTGTTAACTCCTTTTGGAGTAATTCCATCCCAAAGTCTGTCAAATTGTTCAGCCTTATCATTGAACTGTGCGTCACTCATAACTTCACCATAAGCAGGTTGGCCAACGACGGCCCCTTCTTAACAATGCCGACATAAAAATACATTCATTCAGTACTCATCATCGTCATATCCCATCATATCATCTTGAGATACACTACGATACAAATCAGTGACTTTCTTCTGCTTCAGTGGTTGTTTTTTCTCCTCTGAATCATCATCTTGATTTGGCTTATTTGGCATTATTGGCTCTAATCCAATGCTTTTACCTGCTGCTTCAGCTACCTCTCGATCTAATTTGGGCACTGCAGGAGCAGGGGCAAGAAAACGATTCTTTTGGGCTTCGGAACCTTCTATAGAATCATCAGTAGCATAATCTGTCAAGGATTTGATCAATTGTTTATCAGTCTCAGATTTCAACAAGTCAATTGCGATTCCTCTTAGCACTTCTTCGCCATAAAGTATTGGCAACATATCAATACACGCACGACGAACTGCATTATCCTTAGAAGAAGCACCCTTTAGAATCAATTCTCTAGCTCTGCCACTATCTTTGTCAAGTGAACGTATGGTCTTTACAGCACTAATTCTTACTTGAGAATCACTATCAGCCAATGCTCTTTCGGAGAAAATTGTCGCTATCCTAGTATCAATTTTTGCTAACCTTGGCAAAGTCTTAGCAGCAGCACGACGAACCCTTGGGTCATCATCATTCAATGCCCATGAAACTAAATCCCATCCAATGTGGCCTGCTTTAACTAATACCTTTCCTAATAACTTAGCACCCTTTAGCCTTAAATTCGCATCTGCTTCCAAAAATAATTCATCTATATGGTCGCAAGCAACCTCTGGCCATGCCTCACAAAGTAATTCTAAACCTTTGAAAGCAAATTTGCTCCTATTTGGCTCGAATGAACGTAACTCATTATGAATAATAATATCAACACCTGATGGAAACACTGGTGCTGAAATTGAAAGTGCCTCGCTAGCTGCTTGACGGACTGATAAATCGTCATCATCAAGTAATACAGAAAGCCAATCGAATAGTTCATCAGATTTTTGAGTTGCAACCTCTGGAAGTGCTTTGAGAGCAGAGACTCGTACACTTGCCTTGTCATTCTCAAGAGCCATTAACAAACTCTTGTGAGCTTCTATAGCCTTTGAACCTTTTATTCTTGTCAAACCAAGAATACCATCTTCTCTGCTCAAATTGTAACTCTTAGAACGCCATGAAACTTGATAACCTGGAATTTCACCATTAGCTAACGGAATAATATCCAAATCATTAATGGCCAACCAAGGCCCTTCTAAAGTTTCAATAAACTGCTTTTTTGACTTGGATTTTGTAACATTGAGTGGTTTGCCAGTTCTAGGGTCTCTAGCAATATATTCTCTACTCATTACTAATCCCCCAATAAGCCGCGCAAGAAGCGCAAAGCAATGAACCTGTTGATTAAAATAAATTGATTAAACAATTAGATTCAAAAGAATAACTCTCCTCTCAAATACATGACGGATGAAAACTTTGATGATGTTCGTCGTGTAATTTCTTTGTGTTTTAGAGGCCTTGATAGTATTTCAGATCTTGATTTAGAACGAATACTATCATTTGACATGGAGTGGTTGTCTCCTGAAGAGGCTGAAACAGCAGTCAGTAATTTCATTGACAAGGGGTGGCTTACTGGAAGTAGAGACAAACTTTCACCAGCATTTGACACCAAGAGCGTTACAACACCCATAGGTTGGTTTCCAAGACCTTCTAGATTACTCCACCCAGTTGACTTTGGAAAACAGGAAACTGTTGAAGAACCACAAATACCCTCGAATGATTCGAAGATTGTGCCTGCTAAGCAACAAAATGACATCAAACCTGCCAGTAATCTTGACCCTAGAGAAAAGCTTGCTAATAGATTAAAGAAATATATTGCTAGACAAGCTAAGATACCAATTGATGAGATAGAACGCAGAACAGAACGTAAACAAAAAGCATTGAATTACGCATCAAATTGGCTATGTTTAGCATTGATTGCAAGAGAGCAAAATCTTGAGATGGAACAAATTATTACTGCTTTATCAAGCTAAATCATCTAATTGAGGTTCAAACTCTTTCTCAATAACATCTTCTTCCTTGCTTCGAGCAGATAATTCCATCAAAACAGGCAATAGTACCAAAGATAGTAGTAACGAAAATATTACTGTAATCGCTGTAATTAATCCAAAATCCTGAATGATTGGCATTGGTGAAAACAGCAATACCATGAAACCTAATGAAGTTGTTAATGCACTCATCAATAATGCTACGCCTGTAGTTGATAATGAGGCTCTAAGAGCATCCCAGTGATTGTTTCTACGTTGCAATTCAACTTCAAATCGCCTCCACATGTGAATAGAATAATCTATACCAATTCCCAATGTTAGTGCAGTAACCATTACAGTTAGAACATTCCACTTTAATCCAATTGCTGCCATAGAACCAACTACCCAGAGCGAAGCGATACCCACCGGGAAAAGAATGACAATTGCAGGCATAATTCTTCTAGTTAACAAAAATAATACCAAAAAGGACACAGATAAGGAAATTAGAGTTGATTCTACTTGAGAACTTGATAGTCCATCAAGCACTGTTTGAAGCATAGCAAGATCACCTGTAACATACAATTTTGCATTATCTGCTAAATTATATCTTAGAGTTCCAGACTTATCTACATCTCCAAGCATATTTTCAAATTCCAAGACCACCTGTTCTGATTCAGTAGATGTTTTTGCTTCAACTCTAATTTCGTTTCTTAGATTCATCACCTTGCCATCTTCAAGGTAAACACTGTTTCTAACACGCTCGGACCATGTTTCACCACTTAATGCATCAGCAATTGAATCATTATTAGATAGAGATAAAAATGCAACAGAAAGGTCACATTCTTGGTTGTAATCCTTGACATAAACACCACCATCCTGGAAAACTTCCAAATTGTGTTCATCACCAAAACTAGAATCTCTTAAAATTGCATCGCGCAAGACAACATATGGCCCCTCGTATGACGGTGAAGGGAAAGTACCATCAGTCCCAACTACATCATGATTTGATTCTAAATCTCCGTGTAAACCTCTAAGTTCAGTTAGTAAATCTTCATCAGCAATAATTTCATTTTGATTATCACTTGGCTCAAATAAAACATAGATTAATTTCCACCCTGCGCTATCATAGTTATCACTAAGGTCTTGCCTAACATCCATTATTTCCATTTCAGAATCTACAAAATCACCCAAATCAAAGTTGGTTTCCAGTGATGCTGCACCGAGCACAGAAGCTCCAGACAAAAATACCACTACTAAGAAAATACCAACTTGTTGTTTTTGTTGGACTTTCACTAAATTGTTAGTTAAAGATGGTAACGTAAAAGGCTTAGACTTTCTCGAATACTTTTCACTGTCAATTAATACATGTAATGCACCAACAACCAATGTGGATGTTATGAAGGCACATACAACACCCATTGCAAGAGCAAAACCAAATGTCTTCAACGGTGGAAGAGGGGATATCATATTAGCTAAAAACGCTGCTACAGTAGTTATCACGGCAAGAGACAGCGGTACTGATAATTTAGCACAGGCTCTAAGCCAAGATTCTGCTGGATCGGGATATTGTTCTCTAAGCGTACTATTCGCTCTCTGCAAGTGGATTGCATAATCTATTCCTAAACCTAGAACAAGAGGTGCAACAGCAACCTCTAGAGCAGAAAACTCTACACCGATTACATTTAGTAAACCATATGTCCAAATTAATGCACTTGTTAAACCAACAAGTGGGAATGTAACGTCTCTAAAAGACCTAAATGTGAAAACTAACAAAATCACTACAACAATTAATGCTAAGAAAACCAAGAGTGTGACATTATCGAGTGTTCTATCATCTATGTCACTTGAAAGTAAATCCAAAGATACTACGCCATAATCAAGTGATGAATCTTCAGATAATTCACCTAGCAAATTACGAAATTGAATTTGCACAGATTTTCTTTCTTCTTCAGTCAATTCAGGATCTATTTCTAGCACCCACAATGTCGAAGATGCAAAAGGAGTTCCATCTCCTTCACCTGTTGAGAGATAATCACAGGTTGGATTGATGTCAAGATCTTTGTGTAGTAGAGCCGAAGATGCATAGGTTGCTGCAGACAAAAATTGGTCATCACTAGTTAGTCTGCATTCTACATCTTCGTCAATGATTAAATCAATTAATTGATTCCAGTCAGTAATTGTAGAAAGATTAGTTTGATTACCTTCTTCATCTAAAGCAGTTTGCAAAATACTTGGTGTCGTTGTCCAAACTACTACTGAATCACTGGTTTTTTCAGATAGAAGTTTCAATTGTTCATAATGCTCAAGCATCAATTGAATATTGTCGATTGTGAGAATATTGCTTTCATCGTCTACTTCGATGTTCACAAACATTGGCCTAGATTCGTTTGGAAAGTTTTGATGTATCCTCTCATGTGCCGAATATTCTTCCGAATCTGGAGTAAATGCATCCAAGTCGGTATTAAATGTAGGAGGATTGTAAACTAAATTTGCCAATAAAGCACCCGTGATAATCATGGTTACTATCACTATTACCAATGAAAACTTTCGGAATTTATCAGAAAATCCCGCCATGGACTCTTCAAGTGATGTAGTGTCCATAGCCATTCCACATGGATTAGGTAAAAAAGCAAGGCGGTTGTAATACAATTAAATCTTTCAAATTAGTCAAATTTTTTTTGACACAAGGTTCAAAACAAGTTGATATTTCGCATGCATGTTCGTCATGCCAGTGAAAGTGCTAATTAAGGAAAAAAATGAACTCCGATTGAGAATTATTGGAGAGAGCCATACTAGTCTGCAAATGCTTAGAGAGCGACTAAATAGCAGCACTGATATTGAATATGCCAACTATTTCCCAGGACACCCAGAGTTGGATGACCCTGAATTTTACATTAGAACTTCTGGCAAGAAATCTGCTGATAAAATATTGAGTGATTTGGTAAGTTCAATATCTAAAGAATTCTCAGATATCAGTCTTTGAAGGCGATTATAATGTCATTCTTAGACCCTGTGGCTAAAGCCATAGGACTCGAAGGTTATGCAACTGATACAATTGGAATTGGTGGCGTTCTAAAGGCCAGAGTATCTGACTTCCGTGTTGATGAAATAGCAACTTCGATTAGTCTAGATTCAAGAGGAAGATTCACAGTCGCTAGAATAACGTTAACAAATTGGGAAACAAACAAATTTTGTAATAATCTTGCTAAGCGACTTGGAATATCAAGAAATAGAATTTTCTTTGCTGGAACCAAAGATAAGCGTGCTGTTACTCAACAAATCTTCATCATTGATGCTACACAACATAAAGTTGCACAGGTAGAAATACCTGATGTAGAAATTGAAATTCTTGGTCGAACTCATCAAAAAATTGGTTTTGGTAATCATAGAGGTAACAGATTTACTATTATTGTAAGAGGATGTTGTCATCCTGATGGAACACCTATGACTGAAGAAGAAGCTTTGAATGAATCAGAAAATATAAGAGAAAAACTCAAATTTTCACTTGGAGAAGGACTTTTCCCAAATTGGATCGGACCACAAAGATTTGGTTCTGGCCGCCCAGTTACTGCTGAAGTGGGAAAGCATGTATTGAATGGCAACTTTGAACAAGCAGTCTTGACATACCTCTCTATGGAAGGCTTTGAAGAAAATGAAGATGTTGCTTTGTTTAGGAAATATATCAGGGACAATGGCCCTTGTGAAGAAGCATTAGAACTAGCACCTAAATGGTTAGGTTTTGAATCTAGAATGCTAAAACACTTGTTAGACAATCCTGATGATTATTTGGGAGCGTTTAAAAATCTACCAAATAACTTACAATTAATGACTATTCATGCTGCACAGTCCATTGTTTTCAATAAATCACTCAATCATAGAATTACTTCTGGATTGCCAATTTCTACACCAGTTGAAGGCGACTTAGTAGGAAGGATTGATGAAAAGGGACAACTAAACGTTAGTAGTTGCGTCACTGTTGATGCTAGAACATTACCAAGAATTACAAGAAATTGTCAACTTGGACGTTTAGTTACTACTGGGCCACTTCCTGGCAGCGAAATTTATGTTTCAGAGGGTGAGTCAAAAGAAATTGAATTGTCTGCGATAAACGATTCTGGCTTAGGTAAAATCGATTGGTCTGTTGATGAAATACCTAGATTGTCTTCAAAAGGTACGAGAAGAGCTTTGGTATCAAGTTTCAATGAACTTTTCATTGATTCGGTTCCAATTGCGATGGATGAATCTCTAGGTGAAAAATGGAATAAAGGTCCAACAGATAATAGCCGATGGCATCCAGAAGGAGCTTGTTTGAGATTTAGATTTACTTTATCATCCGGAAGTTACGCTACTACTCTATTAAGAGAATTTATGCAGTGCCCTTTGAATCAACTGTGATCAAAGTAGACCCATGGAGAGAACTTCTATTTCTCCGACGCCTTCTTTAGCAGACATCAAAGATTCGAACTCGTCTGTAAGACCTGGCCCATCATTCATAACAACATGAACTTGGACAAATTTGAGACCAAATGCTAATGGCTTTACCTCTACTGATTGAACATCATAGACATCATTTGCTAATCCCCTGACATATTCTGCAATAGCATCAGGATTAATATCCTCTACATCTGAATCTGGATTTAATTTGTAAGTCATTGCTACCATACCCATAATATCACCTCATGGACCTTGATAACCGCATTCTGAGCAATTGTAGATTACTCCTTGGTTTCTACAACGTGGACTTCTTCCAATAGATACTGTGTCACACCCTGGGCAAGGGAATGTTGTTGAACCATTCTCTACCAAAGGTACTCCAGATGATGTACAATTTGTCGCTCTTTCACTCATGACTACGCCTCAGGAACAACTTGCCCACGACCTTCCCTTCTTTATGGTTGCGTGAGAATAAACAGGCATAATTTGTGTAAAAATTGCTAATTATCTGTCAATAACTCGTAACTTTCCATTGAATCCTGTACTTACAACTAGTTCGCCATCCCTCATTTGACACCAACCTGATTCCAATCTTACGATATCTCCAATCCTAACATTATCGATTTGTTCATTCCATAGGACTATTCCAACCAAACCGGTTTCATCTCGACCACATGCTGCGGCAACAGGTCCAGTATATTTTTCAGAATAAATTAGCCTTCGTGGATAAATTCTAAGGATAATCAAATCAAGGCGCCTTACTGGTTTGTTAGGTTTCAAATCTTTTACCAATAGCCTATTTTTGTTGCTTAAAAATAACTTCTTCTTCGGAGCTTTACTTGTTTTCATATTTGTTGAAAACAACATCAATGTTGATAAAAGTAGACTTATTTTTTCTTTCTTACTTTGAAAGATGTGAATACTTTTTGCTCTACTTCTTCTTCGTTAGGATTTAATTTTAAATCCAATAATGACTCATATGTTTGTCTAATTGATGTATCTCGTTTTACCCAAGGCATGTAGTTTCGACAAACAAGGTATACCTCTGATGAAGAATTGCGGGATGCCATCGGAGAGAACCTTTTGATTTCTGAAAAATATGGTTTCACAGATGTGATCAATTCTTCTATTCCAACTCCTTGGAATACTTTTGATGTAAAGGAACCTCCTTTGCATAATAAATCTAAGGAAAAATCTAGAACATCTGCAACTAATGTCATCGCAATTGCTTGGTCAACATCCCAATTACCAGTAATGTCGGGAGAAATATCTGAAACAATAGTATTGATTACTCGCTTGTTTAATTCTTCAAGAATTCTCTCTTGAGTGCTTGATTCAGTAATGTCACCAACCAACAATAAAGCTCCTTCTACTGGCTGGCAAGGTTCTAGATCAACACCTATTACAACGCCATCCTCGCCAGTTAACTCGACGGCTACTTGGGCCCAACCACCAGGATGACAACCAACATCTAGTACTACATCCCCCTCACGAATCAACTTGAATTTCTCTTGGATTTGCAATAATTTGAATGCTGATCGTGCACGATATCCACTTGATTTAGCCTGACGGCGCCAAGAATCACGTTTATGATTCTCAATCCAATGGTCAGCCATATTGTCCCCTCAATCAATCCTTGAGCATCTTACAAATGAAGTTAGCCTAACTTATCAGACATATAATGAAAGAGTTGGAGGTTTTCCGCTATGACATGGGGGGAAGCAATTCTGCAATCGCTTTCCAACGAACAATATGTCTAATATTAACAGCCATTATAATGATTCAATTGTTTTCTCAATTATCTCACGCTGAAGTAAAAAATTATGCTGAAGATTGGGATGAAGATATTACTATAACTGGTGGAAGAACTATTCTAGTTGAGGAAATAAGCGCCACATGGTGCACTAGTTGTGCAGAAATTGATCCATTCTTGCAGCAGGTTGCTGATGCCCATGGCTCGAGAATCAGTATCGTAACATATCATCCTACAGATGGAGAGGATGCATTTCAACCTGAAGCAGCCAAGTATAGAATTGAACGTATGAAATCGATAAACTCTGATGTAGGAGCAACACCAAGTTTTGTTGTCGAAAGCGGAGAATTAAGAGTTGGCCCAGATTCATGGCCTGATGTTCAAAAGGATATTCTCAAAGAGGAAACAAGCAGACAAGAGTTTAGCAAATTATCATTCACAATAAGTAAACTTGGTCAACAATATTCTGCGACTATAGGTAGCATAGAACTACTTGAAGTTGAATATGAAACTCAACTAACATTCATGTTAATGGCTCATGAGATGGAAGTTCCGGATGAATTCTTTAATCCCGGAGAAGATTACCGAGATCGAGTTGTTATTGCTACATCAAGTTGCAATCTAAACTCAAATTCCTTATCCAATGTAGGTTTTTCAAATGTTTCAGGAACAAATTGTCTTGATGATTTCACTGTCAATTTCCCGGCAAATGGCAAATTTAGTTTGATATTAATTCATGAATCTACAGATTCATCAGTTCAATTAAATTCTAATTATGGCTCAACACTTGGAGTTGTTGAATTTGCTTATCGAGATATTGAAATTAAAAATGATTCAAATTTTATGCCGTTGGTGTTCTTTTCTTTGATTGCGATTGGTACCATATTGGTAATTTATGACAGAAAAAATGCTTGAAAAATCCGAAATAAGCGAAATTACTTCCCTAAACCGGTAACTTTCTTGAACATCCAGTAGAATACTTGATAACCTATCACGTCAATTAACTATCATGGAGGAATCATGGGACGACGTTTCTTGGGAAGAAAAAGATGTGCGATTGAAAGAATGGTATGTAGAATACATTGCTGTAGTTAATGATCAAAAATACCACCACATGTCTATTCTTTATGGTGAAGATATGCAAGATGTGCAAAGAAGTTTATTGCACGAAGTTAGAAGAAATTACAATTCTACAGATAGAATTGATATTACAGTAGTAAAGATGAAAGTGACTGAAGTTCAGACCGATGCCGCGCTATTCGAAGGAATTTACGTTCCTTAACTTCTAGCTTGGAAGATAATGGCGATTTCTTTGCCATCAACCAATAAGTAGTCATCAAACTCGTCATTTGCGATGCCGTCAACTGTCATTATCAATTCATGAGTGTTGCTGACTCTGTAATCAAAAATTCCTGTCTCATTGAAATGAACTCCCCAAATATCAAAGAAAACACCAATTGGCATGTCTACATTGGCTTCTGTTTCAATATGTAATTTACCAGTTGCATCATGAGTATGTACCGTATGCATGTTACCACCCTGCTCATTACAAATTTCCGAATTTATCCCCATGTTTTCAGGAATCTCTCTTTCCTCGCCATTGATGTAGATTGACAGCATTGAATGGTCATGACGACCTAATTGCATTTCATGAGTTACACATTCCTTTGATAATGGATCTGGATTATCAGCAGTACTTGGAAGAGGTATAAATTCGTCCGATTCAGCCTCGTCATTATCAAATAATCCACCATATTCTTGGCCAACCAAGATTAGTAGTAAAATAAGTGAAGTCACTGTAACTAATAGCCAAAAACTTGTCTCATTTTTCCGGTTTTTATTACTCATCTTGTAATTATCATTAACAATTTTTTTTGAGTTATGTTTGACTTTTTTTGATCGGTTTGATACTTTTTCTGATTTTTTGGTTTGCTTTTTTCCTAATTCATAAGCTTCGATAATTGCTTTTGGATCATTGATTATATTGGTTTCAACATTATCACCCTGATGAACAGAGTCTGAATAACTGCTTTTTTGATTCATAATAAAACCAACTTAAGGCAATCACATTTAATTAGATTTAGCTTTCCATGCA
>DUKP01000153.1:5978-8948 GCA_013329295.1 Candidatus Poseidoniaceae archaeon | reverse complement strand
TCTAGAGATTAATTGTTCTATATTGTCTGGTAGTTCTATACGCAATCTTTTAGCATGATTTCTTAGGCGCAACATGTGTCTTGGGAAATCAGCAATTTTAGAACCTCCATCCCATAATACCGTGGTAAAAACAGCGCTGCGAGGCTTGCTAGCCATAATTACACCTCACAACAAATCATCTAAGAACGAAGTATCGATTTTAGGCTTAGGGGCTTGATTATTATCATTTAACTCATTCAATAATGCATTGTTTTGTGGCTGTAAAACAGGTTGTTGAGGTTGATAAACAGGCCTTTGATATGGATCGCTTGATTCAATTCTTTGTGCAGCAGAATAAATGTCATCTTGTACTTGCGGGGAAATTTGTGGTGGAGGTGCAACAGGTGTAGCAGCACCGAATCCAGGGGAATCATCCCATCCCATGTCATCTTGAATGCCCCATGTGGCTTCCTGTAATTCCCAACTCTTATCGCGCATTTTCTTATTATTACGGGTTCTTACAATTGCGATTAGAAGGAATAATGAGACCAGCAATAATCCAGCAGCCACTAGGTTTGGTGTTGTTAGTAATGATGCGAAATCAGTATCTTCCTTTTGTTCAATTGATTCATCGGTACCTGATTTTTCAGGTGGTAAAACCTCAATAGGCTCAACAGCGACACGAGTAGTATAATCATCAAACGGCGATACTGCGACATACCATGTAGTTTGATTATCTAATTCTTCGAAAATATCGCTGGTGATTAAGAAATTCGTTGAAGCTAATACCTCGCCTACCTCTACAGCCTCATCAATTGTATCGAATGTCTCTTGCAAAATATAAATCTTGTAACCTCGGATTTCGCCTGAATTAATTCCGCTCCAAGATACTAAAATACCATCATCAATCCAATTTGAAGCCAAGTCTTCAACAGGTGTGATATAATCTCCAGAGTCATCAAAGCCGTCATCAATAGCCTGGCTTGAGGACACTACTAAATCGTCGAGGTAAGCATTTCCTGAGGTGTCTCTTGCAACTACTGCTGCCCATACTTCAAGCCCCGTTACAACAGGCATATCTCCAGCAACGATCTCAATTAGTAGTGGCAATTCAGGATTCCTATCTAAGGTTGCTATCGGAGTAATAGGCCCGCCTCCACCAGGCAATACACTAGTGAATGGGTTTGAAGCAGCATACACTTCATAACTGCCAATATCACTGGCTTCACTTAATTCAAAGTCAAGCAATAATCCAGTGCCATCGTCATTCGGGCGGTCATAAATATCTACAACAGATAACCTTTCAGGTGGTTCAGTATCAACAATATTGTTTATCGGTACTACACTAGCTTGAGGTAAATTGGTTAGGTGAACATTGCCCTTGATATCATGAACAGTTACTGTCACGAATAGCTCTATGTCTGGTTTGATTAATTGAGGCGTAGACATAGTGATGTCCATCATATTGCTAGGAGGGCTGTAAAGTGCAGTAGAGATTGTCAATTCAATTGGATTCCTATCTTCATCAATCCACTGTTTGTTAATCATCAAACAACCACATTTGTCAGGGTCATCACCAAATGCTGCCCATGCGCCGCTTAAATCAGTGACAGGCTGGTCAGCAACCCAGACGATATAATGTGAGAAATCATCAGCATCCGAAATGGTCCAAACAACGTCGATTGCAGTACCATCATCATCGGCATGGTCATATGCATTAACTGACGCAATTCTATCAGGAGTTCCCCCACTACCAATTGAGTTGCGAAGTGGTGTTGCAGAGACTATATCCACATCCACTAAATCAACATTAAGCCAATCATCGTAAGCCACTACGGCGAGAAGATATGGTTGGCCGTCTTCGAGAATTAAACCATCATATTCATCAACAATAGCGCTAGTTGTGTCACACTCATCAATGATTATTGCTCTAGAGAATCCCTGCTCTTCAAGCGATTGAATCACGGTTAGAGCAGGTAATCCATCATCGAGTTTAACCCAGATAGCATAGAATGTACAATCATCAGCAGTACTTTGATCCCAAGTTATGGTTATTCTTCCACCGTCATCATCAGGAGTATCATCCGCTGAAACATTTTCTAATTTTGGTGGCGGAGTCAAATCATTTAATCCGCCAGTAGGCACGACTGGACCGATTACTATTGGATTTTGTATATCTTCTTGGTCGGTCAAGTCTACACAAGTTAAGCCAATCCAATATGGTCTTCCAGGATTGAGTTGAATAATAGTAGTGTTTCCTTCAGTAGGTGGCAATTCAGTGATAGGACTTAGTCCAAGAACATCACTAAATTCTGTGGTTGAAGCGTATATTTTGGTACTCTTTAAATCTAGAGCAGTACATCTTGCCCATTCTAATTCTACATCACCATCATCCCCTCCTTCATGAGGGCCAGCAATTGCCCAGATTGGTGATAGTGGGATTTCATTGGTTGGAGCTGCAGGTCCAATTTGTGGCGATGGTGTACCTAATCTTCCATCATCGTATTCAACAACGATGACGGCATAATAATCAGTACCGTCAATTAGTGGTTGGCCATTTGCAGTGGTTACTTCACTTTGTAGGCGGCTGTGTAAGGAAATTGATTTGTCAATGGTTCTACCTGCTAAATCATCAGCAGAGACTGTTGCAGTGCCAGAGCTAGAGGTAAATGGTTGATCATTAAGATAGATTAGATATCTAGAGAAATCATCGTCATGAACCAAAGTCCACGCCGCATTTAGAGCCCCGCCACCATCGTCAGGTCTGTCAACCAAATTAGTTAGTTGGATTGGCGTTTCCAGTTTGATATAATCGTAGGTAATTCTTACTTGTAATGAACCATTGGATGGAGCTCTCAAATTCAATTGAACATACTTAGTTCCATTGATTTGTACAGCATTGTTTACAGCAGACTGTAATGTGTTTGATAACTGTGGGTCATCAGATAAATTGAGTGTCACGTTATATTTCAAACTGTTTGATTGTGCCCA
>DUKP01000153.1:0-5579 GCA_013329295.1 Candidatus Poseidoniaceae archaeon | reverse complement strand
CCCGGTGTTCCAGAACTAGCATCTAATACGATTGGATTGTTTAATGCGGCCAACTCAATTTGAACACCTGGGTGAGTGAGGTTGGTAATATCGAGATTTATCAGATTGAAGCCCATATTTAGTGGATCTGCTCTACGCAAGTCGAAGCGTTCTAATGGCGTCCATTGAGGGTTGTTCATCCAGCCAAACAATCCATCATCATCGGTAGTAATCCATAAGTAATCTTGAGATATAGTGCCACTGCTAATTGTCACATCCGGTATAACAAATACCTTGGCTACTGAATGAGTTGGTGTTGTAGCATCCATTATCGTTATGATGTCTCTGCCAATAGCAAGTAACTCATCACCGTTGCTAACCAATTTTTCAATAGGCCAACTAGGAACTTGGAATGCTGCCGAACCATCTTCGAATTGAGCGGACAATCCGTTCCAGTGAGTCATCGGACCAACATCTGTAGCAATATGTAATCCCCACCAATCGCTTGCTATTGCTGTAACAGTATTTGATGGCAATTGATCAAAGCGATGAGTTTGACTTACTAATCCAGTACTGCCGTCGATACTTGATATTCCGGGTCTTTCACTACCTGCACCGTCATGGCTGACATGAATTTGGCTATTTCCAACATTATCGGTGGTTTTTATCAAGCCCCAAGAAGAAGTCCCTAGCATTCCATTAGCACTCGTTAAAACATTGGCTGAATTCGTAATCGTGTCCATTTGGGCTAATCCTAGTGGCGTTGCTATCCAAAGATTTGAAGAATCATAGAGTAAGTCTTGTATTATGTTTGATGGCAAGCCATCAGTTGTTGTAAGCGGATTTAACCAATCATTGGTTTGTAATGACCATCTACCAACTCCTCCATTTGTAGCGATGTAGACTACATCTGCAGATGCTTCAATTGCATTTACTATGTTTGAAGGTAGTCCTGCGAGTAACCTACCGTTGCCGAATGTATTGGTTACAGTGTCATAAACTTGCACACCAGCGGAAGAACCAAAATTACCTTGTAAACCAATAATTAAATCGGTTCCAACAAGTTTTATTCCATCCATATTATTGTGCAATGCGCCATTGATAGGTGTCAAAGTTGCAGTAACAGTATCCAACATCATGAGTCCTGATGGAGAAGTAGCGATGTAAAGGTCAGTTCCAACCAATTCCAAATCTTTAGCCTGTGAGTTTGCCGGTAAGGTCCACCCTTGTTGCCATATTACTGTCCCATCCGCTTGTCTTTCCCCTTGGAGAATACCAGCACCGGTTGACTGGCCAAATCCGACATTCTCGCCAATCGTTGTTACCCACAAGTGAGTAGAATTACCAGTCATGGTTGTTACTTGGCCACTTACTAGTCCAGGTAATGTTTGAATGGTATTTTGTCCCAAATTATCTAGATGATCAACACGACTGTACCCTGACGAGCCACCAGCTTGTCCAAGAAGCCAGCCTGTGCCAGACCATTGGAAAGATGTGACAGATGAGCCTTGAGCGTTGGAATTAACCTGGCTTGTTATTGCTCCTGTGGTTGTAATAACGGAATATCCCCCGCCAATGACATTTGGACCCGATTGACCAAGTCCATGGCCAACAATTAGTTCCCCATTGGCATAATCAATAGCATCCCACCAGATCCTGTCACTTGGTAAATTGTGAGTTTGAGTAGTGATGTCTGACAAGAATAATCCCGAGTTCATATTGTATTTTCTTATTGGTTCTTCATCTTCATAGAATGTAACGTAGAGGGTATCTGTTGAATCATCACATGCAACACCTGAAACCTCACCTTGACCGAGTGATGCTTGAGTCAGGGTATTTACGATAGTAGATGTTGCAAGGTCAAGTTGCTCGACACCACCATTATTATTGTAAATACCCACATTCAACAGGCCGCCACAATAAGACATAGTAATTGGATAGCCATTTTGGATTCCATTCTGTCCGCCTTGAGTGAAAACATTCCAATTAGCCCCATCCCAGTGAGAGATAGCTCCACCTTGGAATCCTTGCCAACTTTGCCCGTCACCGCCGCCTAAAACTAAGTCGACGCCATTTGTCCAAAGCTCGTAGAATTCACTCCCTGAATTGCCGGGCAATCCATTATTTTCTTCCCATGTCGATAACCAAGCATCATTTACTCGATCATATCTAGCAACACCATCTTCTGTGGCAAATAACACCTCATTATTGTATTCGACAATTTCTCGAATAGGGAAATCTAAACCGTCATCATCATTCCAAGAATCAACAAAATTGCCTGACGAATCATATAGGTCCAAACGCAATTCGCCCCATGATACCCACATGTCTCCATTACTGGATTCATAAGCCGTAACCCTGTCTACTTGGCCACTCGGCTCGATATTTTCACCCCAATCATCGTTGGTAATGTCCCATTGTGCAATACCTCCTCGACCGTCATAATAATTTGGAAAACCACCGTTTGATGCTACGCTTGCCATAATTACTCCATCAATTAACCCCATGCCCCACGCGGGTCCGCTGTTATCATCGAGTTGTATCCCTGCGTCAATATTGGATAGTTCTTGGAAGTTTACCACATCTATCCGATAGACACTATTACTATCATCGCCTTGATGATAATACATAACACCATTATAGATTACCATTTGATATGGTTCCCCATTACCCAAATACAAATCATCATTTTTCTCAATATCATAAACTTCTGCTCCGGTTGTAACATCAATAAGTTGGAATCCATCTTCGCCACCAATCCATAGTTGGTTGGGGTTGATATCAGCGACTAGGCCGGTAACATCTTGATTGCCAGGGTCAAGAATTGCATTGCCTGATGGTGAGTTGCTGTATTCAGTCCATGTAGGCAACCAAGAATTGGTTGAAATCTCATATCTTGCTATGCCGATTCCGTTCAGTCCGATATAGGCAATATCCCCAATCACTTCTATTGGAGCATTGTCGGTATCCTCTCCTGCCTCCCATGTATCAACTACATCAAATGGATTCACTGTTAGAATTCCAACACCATCGTTTGTGCCTCCGTAAATTCTGGAACCATCGGTGCCGACAGAGCGAGTTTGCCAATCTGGCATGCCATCATTAGCATTGATACAATCATCTACTTGCACAGTGCTGGTTGGATATTTACAAACTCCTCTATCGGTTCCTACGTATATGTCGTTGCCGAGTAATACGAAATCAAAGAAAGTATCCGGATTAGTTACCCAACTACCGCCTCTCCCTTGGAAATCAATAGCCTGTGAACCATCCCACTTCACCGCACCATCTTCGCCCCCGATGAATAGATTTGAGCCATCAGAAATCATCGCGTATACTATGTCAGAAGCTAAAATATCTAAGCCAGAATTCCCGCTACCTGATTCAGTTAATGGTAGTAATATCTCGCCAGTAACTAGGTCTTTTCTTACTACTCCATAACCAGGCAATCCCATATGTAAAATGTCATCGAAAACAGCGAGAGGCACCTCATCGGCACTATTAATTCCTGTTGATCCCCAAGGAGCAAGGAATGTTTCATTAGCCAAGTCAAATCTTGCTAATCCAATATCAATCGTTGCGATATATGCAATGTTTCCGTAAGTGACAACATCTGTCAATCCACTGGAAGTAAGTTGATTTGAAGAGTCATAAACTGATATTGAATTTGTTGATGTATCAATAACTGAAATAGCGGTATTGGAATTGATAGTCACCAAGTCATCATTATTCACCGCAATGCGTTGAACAGAATTTGATGCTAAACCATCGCCAGCATCCCATGTTTGCAAAATTGTGCCATTTTGACTCATCTTATGAGCGCCAGTTGTTTCACCAGCAATGTAAATATATGTGCCATCAGTAATCAATTGATTAACTTCATCGCCGATTAGTTTAGGAGTTAACCACCTAGATTGTTGATTATCGAATCTATTCATGATTCCATCAGCTGCAACATATAGTACTCCATTTAATTCAACAGCGTCATCCATATCTCCCGATGTAGGGCCGCTAGCAAGTAACATATTTCCAACATATGGCGGAGCGGCTACAGTATCAAAAATCGCTAAGTCTCCGCCACCGTCACTAATCATTATGAGTTCATTTGCAGGAGAACGAACACCAATATTAGGCCATACAACCAGTTTTTCACCCTCACCCACTAGGCCAAAATCTTGTAGGTCATAGTTTTGTAGAAATACACCATTTTGCGTGTTATAAGTTTGTAATGAATTGCCATTTAGAATTGCCATTATATTGTTTGATACTACGACATCAGAAACATCATTTGATGTCAACCAATTGTTGGCTGTCCATGTCGATAGCCAAAAACCAGTATTCCAGTCATACCTTGCCAGACCAGCATCTTCGGAACTCATCAATATTTGATTTCCTGTGGTATAAAACGAGGTTACAGAATCACTGTGAAGATTATTTGCTGTAGTCCATTTACTTAGCCTTGAACTACTAGCCATATCCCATCTCTCTATTCCATCTCCTTCTGAAGAGAAATAGAGTATGCCGTTAACTTCTGTAATATCCAATCCTTTACCATCTTGTGATTTGAAAAATGCATTATTCCAGTCTACGCCATCAAATACAGCAACTCTATCCGAAGACAATGCGTATGGAGTGCCATCACTAGCAACGATGAATTGGTCAAATTGTACAAATTCGATAGTATCTAAATCAAAAACAGTTTCCGGAAGAGGTGTCAATTCTGCCGTGTTGACAAGCGAAAGAGCATGGAAATAATTGTCATCTGTCAAAATATGAAGAGCCAGGTTTGCAGCATCAATTTCCAAATCGACAATTGAATTTGCATCATCAAAGGTAATTAGATCAATGATTTTTGGGTCGTTGTTGTAATCGATAATTAACAAACTATTGCTAATTGCCAAGTATAATCGTCCATCAACAAAATGAATCGCATAATCACTAATTTCCAAATCAACAGGCTCGAAGGTTACTGCAGGGTCAACAGGTGCTAAAGCCTCGATTACCAAATCATTAATCTCGGCACCAGATGGCAAAGTCCAGTATGCGCCGGATTCACTGTTAGGAGATAATCTGCCTGAATGGGGATTGTTACTAGTGAAAGAATCACTCGATCCAAGCATACCAAGTCCCGACCAATCAAATAGATTGATTCCAACATCACTGGCAGTTATGATTGGCTCTTCGATAAGTAAACCATCACTACCATTGACTCTAACTTCCATTGTAACATTTGATAATGATGCACCGGGGGCAAACTCTAGACCCCAATTTGCACTTGCCTGTAAACCAAGCACAGGGTCGCCACCAACCGCGTCTAATTGGACCCATCCAGTGTCATTACTTGCCTGTTTAGGCCAGACAGTCCCATTGTCGGTTATATGAGCAGAAACCGGGGCAACAATAAGCAGTGGACTAAGCGAAGTCATCACCATTAAGGCAGTCAAAACAATTGCTTTGCGCGCCTTACTTAGGACATTCACAGCACTTGCCACACTGTTCATCAGTATATTGGCGCATCTTACACTATTTGAACGCGGCCCTCGTTCGTTCAACAAAGTATCATTTAATCGCTGTCAAAAAAACCTAACAAAATCACTACC
>DUKP01000125.1 GCA_013329295.1 Candidatus Poseidoniaceae archaeon | reverse complement strand
TCCGCATTTTATGCTCCAGGTTCCGCAGCAGCAATTATGGCAGAAGCAGTATTAAATGATCGCAAGAGATTGATTCCCGCATCTGCACTTCTCTCAGGACAATACGGACTTGATGATGTATACATTGGAGTGCCTGTTATTCTTGGAGCAGGTGGAATTGAGAGAATTATTGAACTTGATTTGAGTGAACAAGAATTAGCTAGCCTACAGGAATCTGGAAATTTCTATAAGTCTCAATTAACAGATATTCTTGGATACTAAATTTTCTGTAAAAGTAGTGATTTTTCACTACCTTTAGTAGATGCCTTTGACATATCTATCAAATCATTATTTTGACTAATCAGTTTGTACATGCCTTTTTCGCGAGTTCGCATTCTTGTCAATATCTCTTGTCCAGTAAAACACCCTTTGTTTTCATGAACTTGATAATTTAGCCCACATTGGTATGGATTACGATTACTTGAAACTTCATAACCATGCCATGGAATTAAATTATTAACTCGCCAGTTGGTAAATGATTCAGTATTACCATCGAGTAATTTTCTAGTCAATTTACTTGAGTACATTTCAAATGAATATGAATTATTTATCGTAACAATTGTTGTTTCACTTAGAGTTGCTACTGGTTCATCATTAATGGTTTCATCATAAACTATGTCAACGTGATTTAGTTCACTAACATCGTTGATTATCACATCTTGTGAGAGTATTTTACTATTGAGGAAATTTTTCAACTCGGCTAAATCCTCACAAATTGTAATTGAAATTAGCATATCATTTAGCATGAATAAATGTAATTGAGCAATAATTTTAGCACGATTAGAAAGCACTAATGTGTCGATGACTGAATTTGATTGAAAATCTATCATATTACTGGACAGGCCGTCTAGAAATCTAGCACAATCCTTTCCTGTGAATATTAGTATATTCGCATCATCAAATGCCATCCTGGGCAATTTATCACCTATGCAAAAGATTCGCCGCAACCACAAGAAGATTTAGCATTTGGATTATTTATTTTGAATCCTCCACCCATCAATCGATCTTCGTAATCAATTTCAATTCCATCTAGTAAATGGCTAGATGAGTTGGGAACTAATATCCTAAAACCAGCTATCGATAGTTCTTGACAATCAATATCTGTATTATCTACGATTTGTAAGTCGTACATATATCCTGAACATCCACCAGATAGAACTCCTACTAATAGTGCCATACTTCTATCCTCACCAAATGCTTGTTCAAGCATTGATTTTGCATTTTCAGTAACAGTCAAATTAACATTAACAACGTCTGGTTTCTGAATAATTACCGGACTCGCACTCTCACATGTTCCGCAATCCATGCCAATCCCAACCTGTCCCTCTCTATCAATATGTGCATCAAATGGTTAGCAATTAATCTATAATTGAGATTTCATAACAGCATGAATTTGTATCATCAATACATTGACGTTTGCAAGATTCTATTGTTTTGTTATATCTTTCCTTGACTACACCAGCAATAACACTTTCATCCATATTACAGAACATCCATGACGTTTCTGGCTGTCCATCACAAGCATTTCCATCATAGACTGTAATGGTATTTGGTGGTAATTGATCAAATTCAATTTTACCCATTCCTAGATCTTTCCATTCTGATTTGATATTGTCCCAAAATTTCCTATCATCAGAGATATTTTGAAGTTTCACTGCTAATTCTTGCCCTATTCTAAAGCCCACATCCTGGAATAATTGATTTGTATTAATTCCTAGTGCAGCAAGGGTATTTGATTGAGGTATTATGTCATTGCTGATTATTTCACCACCACGTGTTAAAACCGCATTTGTACTATTACTCATTCCTATTTTCATTGATTCCTTAAATTTCTCATAAAATGAGCCATCTCCCAAAGTTAGTCTAAGTGGTTCAGTCATCAATCCATCAACCATTTTTGCTTTAGCTGTATTGTAAGAAGTGGCAGCATTCCATTGGATTCTCAATAATTCACTTTGAGCACTTAGTAGCATGTCCGATTCCATCAAAATCGCAGTATCTTCTTTTCCACGGCCAGTAGGAGATTCTTCGGTTTGAACGAATTGTATACCTACTTCATTATCGACAAAGACGCCACACAAATTGAAATCTGGATGATGTCGGATTTCGATTCTTGAATCCAAATTATCATAAAATCTGATTGTTTTTTCATCAATACAAACTACAAGTTTAACATCTATGTTACGATTGATTGCTTCATTAATCGAATCCATACAACCCGACCTAAGCATATGCAAAATGCCCCATTTACCAAGTAGCAGCCATATGTGCTCTTCAGCCTCCGCAACTATTGATTCAATAGTGGCATGAATTGAATGACGGTCTTTTAATACAGAGAATGAATCTTCTTGATAGTTAATTTGATTGGAAATTATGGCAAAATTTTCCGATGTATTTAGTGAGTCTAAATTGTCATTAATCCTACGTAAATCCATTTCCTTAGTTCTAATAATTTGTTTGAAAACATCACTAATTGTCATACCAAAAAATCTTATTGGCTTATCCAGTGTTGCTTTCACTAATCCTTTTTCTTGTAATTTTTTCAATGAATTATATGCATCCATTCTAGAAAGTCCCATTCGTTTACCAATTTCACTAGCTTTTGCCGGTGGTTGACTTGCCATATCAATAATCAGTAGTGCGTGTTTTTCCTCCAAACCAGCCTCAACTAATTTTTGAACAATCACTTGATTATCTATCAATAGATTCACCTTTTCTTTTTGTTCTGTTCTTTGATAAGAATATTACATCTCCTAATTTGATCCTTAGTACGCTTAATCTCTTCTTTAGATAATCCTCTTGGTATTGCTTGTTCGAAGCATTTAACAGAATCTTGATATCTTTCCATCTCAGCATATGCTGTCCCCATATTGTACAATGTTTTTCCACGAACCTCTTCAGGTTTAATCAACATTGCTTGATGATAAGATTCAACACATGCAGGATAATTTTCTAGATAATAAAATGCATTTCCTCTTCCATTTAAGATTCTAATTACCATTTCATCATCATCTGCAAAAGATGGCAATGCTCTATCAAAACATGACAATGCTTCTGCATACTTACCCGCCTCTATCAATGCTACTCCTTGGTTGTACCAAGAAATATCTTGATTAGCAACTGCATTGGATTCAGGGTTACGGAATTCCTCCTGAACCAACGAACTAGATTGAACTTCCAAAGCAGCTTTTGCTAAGTCAACCTCTGGGTTCGGAGTTGTCTCAGGTACAGGTTGCTCGATTTGAGGTCGAGATAATAATTCATTTGCGCTCATCATTTGTTCTTGATTCACTTCTACAGGTTGTTCTACTATCTGATTGGTTTGTGGAATCTGCATGGCTGCATTATCTTGTTGTGTTTCTGTTGAAGAGGTTGCAGAAGAGATATCAGGTGCAACCACACCTCCACCTCTTTTAGCTAGTTCTTCCTCAATTTCTTTAGCTTTGATGCTACACTTTTCAGCAGTAGTATTGTCACCAGCCGCATAAAGAGCCTTTGACAAACCTCGCCAAGTTTCAGGGTCATTACGTTCCGATTGAATTAGACCTTTCCAAATCTTAACTGATTCCATGTGATTGTTTGCCATTGTATGTGCTCTAGCATGTAATTTAGTATCTCCTTGGCCAAGCAAATCCAGTGCTGTTTTTGCCATCTCAGGTCCTTCTGGTAGAGTAGGAGGAATTCCTGCTTGCAATTCCAATACTCTCGATTCACCTTCTGCTAGTTCAATCAATGTTGTTGCCAATTCTAATCTAACAGGGCTTTCAGGATCTGCTGCAATGATAATTGTGGCAGCAGATAGATATGCTTCAGGGTCTTTTAATTCCATTGCCAGTGGCGCCCACTTCTGTGCTGCTTTGACATATGACGGGTCTTCTCGTAATGCATTAGAATAGCATGTAGAAGCCTCTTTTAACAAACCCTTTCTTTGCTTTAATGAACCCAAGTTATACCATCCCTTAGGATTTGATGGGTCTAATTTTTGTGCGTGTTCAATTGCAGAAATAGCATGATCTTGTAAATCTAATCTTGCCATTGCTCCACCAGCTATCAACCATGATTGAGGATGCTTAGATGCTTCATTTTTCAGATGAGGTTTGAGTAGTGCAAGAGCACCCTTTGCATCACCTGATTGAATCAAATTTTTGGCTTCATTAGCCATATTGTCTAAGTCAAGTACATTGTCCATTTCAGTCTCAATAGGGACTACAGGTAAATCTGGAATTGCTTGAACTACTGGTTGAGATACTTCGATTCTGTCCTTAATGTCTTCAGTTGCAATTACTACTTCAGCAGCAGAACGCAATTCTTCTATGTCTAATTGCTGATTATCATCTGCATCATGATGAACTGCTTCATCTAGTAGTGCATTTACATCACTTATACCAGTTTCTTGAACAACTGTTTCTACATCTTCTTGGTCAAATGATTCAATTTGTTCTACAGCTTGCATAGATTCTAATGGCTTTGTAGAAGCACTGCCTTGACATCTATTTTTTACATCCATAATTGTGGGATGTCCAGGGTAGAACTCTAATGCTTTCAAAGCCATACTATAGGCTCCAACTTGATCTCCTATACGCTCCAACAAGATGCATAAATTGGCAGTAGCTGGAGCATGATTTGGATTTACATCAAGGCATATTTGAAAAGCCTGTCTTGCCCCTCTTGCATCTTGTTGTGCTTCAAGCAAGACTCCTCTGTTGAACCATGCCATGTCTGAGGATGGGTCGAGTGATATTGCTTTGTTAAAGGCTGCAAGTGCAGTTTTTGAATCACCAGATCTTGAAGCTTCTTCACCACTTATCAATAGAGACTCAACTTGGTTGACAACATTATCATCGTTGCTTTCTTGTTCCTTATCGGTTAATTGGTCCATAAGCCTCATTCTATTGGCGTAGAGACTCAATCATAAGGGTTACTTATCTATGTACGAACAGACACTTACATTCAATAACCTTGAATACTTGGGATATGTATGGGAAAATATCCTTACAAGGTACTTGGGTTAAGTGGAGAATACCGTCCAACTTCAAAGTGTGGAATGCTGGTTAATCATGCTCTAAATATCGCAGAATCATTAGGTGCTGAAGTACATTTTTGGGACTTGGATGTAAAACCACTTCCGATAGTTGGTGAAGAAGGTTGTTGGGAAAATGAAAATGTCAAGGAATTTCAAGAACTTGCTACTCAATGTGATGCATTTTTGGTTTCATCACCTGAATATCACGGTACAATGTCAGGGGCCATGAAAAACACCTTTGATTGGCTTTACAGCAAGCATGTAAAAGGCAAGGTTTTCGGTTTAATGTCAACTTTAGGTGGAGCACAAAACTCGAATACTTTGAATCACATGAGAATAATGCTAAGATGGATTCATGGTTGGCCAGTTCCTGAACAATTAGCCATTGGTAAAGTTAAGGAAGCATTTGATGAAGATGGTAATTTAGTAAGTGAAGAAACTAAAGAAAGATTACAAAATTTAGTTGAATCAGTGCTGGAAAATACTAGAAAATTATCACAGTAGGTGTTCCTATTGTCAAGACCAAAATTTGAAGATGAATTTGGTGGAACTTATGTCTTGATTGAACCGGGTAAATTTACCATGGGGGATTTAGTCGGAGATGGATTGGATAGAGAATTACCTAATCATGAAGTTGAGATTCAATCACCTTTTTTTATTGGACAAAGACCAGTTACTCAAATGCACTGGGAAGGTATTATGGGTCATAATCCATCAAAATTTCAAGAAGGTTGGAGTTCTGGATTACGCCCAGTGGATTCAGTATCCTTCCATGATTGCATTGATTTCATTAATAAATTAAACAAATATCACAATTCAACACCTAGATTATCATTACAAGGTATTTGGCGACTACCGACGGAGGCTGAATGGGAATACTGTGCTAAATCAGGAACTGAAACAAAATGGAGCTTTGGAAATTTTGATGGTGATTTAGATGATTATGGTTGGCATGCAGGCAATTCAGGAGCATCTACAAGAGAAGTTGGGCTTAAGAAAGCAAATAATTGGGAATTATACGATATGTATGGCTTAATTTCTGAATGGTGTCAAGATAATTATCGAAAAGATTACACAATTAAATCTAAGCAAAATTCATATCTTGATGGATCTGATACTTATTGTACACGTGGAGGTAGTTGGTTTACTGAGAGTGATTCAACAAGAAGTTCCGCTAGAGGACAAGCCAATGTAAACAAAGTTAGTGACGGAATCGGAATTCGATTGGTATGGGAGCCA
>DUKP01000047.1 GCA_013329295.1 Candidatus Poseidoniaceae archaeon | reverse complement strand
GATGGACCGCCAGGAGGACCGCCTCTTGAAGGAACACTTGGCGGAGCTCTTCTAGGTGGGCCTCTGCGAGGTGGTTCTGGTTCATCATCCTCTTCATCTTCGAAAATTGCTCCACAATGAGGGCATTCATTGTCACTTTCTTTGACAAGTCCGTCACAGATTTCACAAGCGAACATTTCCTCATCTTCCTCATCTGATAGGTCCTCTATCTCTCCATCCTTGGAACGGTATAGATTTATCACTGCAATATAATCAAATCCTTTCAGGGCAATCTCAGTTTGTATAGCATGTTCAAATGCATGAGAAAGTTCTTCTGGCGTATCTAAAACACGGCCATCATCGATGAAAGTTATGTTTACATTAATGACTCCATCTTCCAATTTTGCCTGGGGGGTTTCAACTGCAACTCCTCTCTTTCTAGCAACTCTTCTAACTGCAACCTCGCACATTCTTCTCAAGAATGCATCATTTGGAGCATCTTTTTGGCCTCCTAGAGCACCAGTTAGAATTTCTTGTGCAGCATTTGTTTCATTACGCAGATGAGCAGGTAAATCAGCTCCTAGATTAGATAGAACATTAGATGCTGAAGCCTGATTCATATTTAGCCATTGATTTCTTCTCTCACTCTTCATCGCTTTCTCTGCTTCAGCTAAGCGATTTACCATTTCATCTGTAGGTGATGATTGATTCATTGTAGTTACATTTTGAACATTTGACAAAGGAGTGTTGCCTAAGTTATTACTAGGCATCTGTTGATTCAAATTTGCTTGTTGATTAATTGGATTTTGATATCCCTGTGGTGGGAAATTACCAGTTGGGGGAATGTTTTCATTTTGCATGCTTTGTGCAATTTGCCTCATCAATTCTGGTGAAACTGCATTTGGATCTGAAACTGACATCTCTCTTTGATGCCTAATTGCTTCACCTGAGACAACACCGAAATTTCGCCCTCCTGAAACCTCTTGTCCGGACAGCCCAACTGAATTTTGGGCATTAAATCCACCAGCTCTTGATAGATCTTGTCGGGAACCACACTCAGGACAAAAAATACTGTCAGCGGGTATCTCTTCGCCGCAAGAGTCGCAATGCACCTAATCCCCTCAACGAGACGGTGAGTTAATCCCAATAAAGCCTTACTATCATTTTCACCATGAAATTACATTGTTTCCAGTTCATAATTTTAGAGAATTTGTCACAAAATATATTGCAAGGCTAAATTTATCTAACCATTTTACCATAGGGTCAATAACAATTAGTCTTTGGATTATCATGAAGGGATTGTATGTCAGTACTTATCAATGAAAAAATTGATAATTTGTTAAAATCTACTTCACGTTCATTTTATCCAACTTTGAAATACCTTCCAAAGAAGGTGCGTGGTCAAATAGGTCTGCTATACTTATTGGCAAGAGTAGCTGATACAATTGCCGACTCTAAGCATGGGGGGACTGAAGAATTGTTGAGGATTCTTCGAAGCTACAATGAGGTTGCTCAAGGTAAGTCCTCAAACTTACCCGACTTCTCTGAACTAGCAGAGATTCAAGATAATCCTAATGAAGCTGAATTATTAAAAAATGTCGAAGATGTTTTAGATGGATTACAAGTTTATGATGAAAGTGATCAAGAGAGGATGTTAGAATGTCTAAATGTTATCGTTGGTGGACAAATACTCGACCTCGAAAGATTTGGTACTGCAAAGGAAGGAGGCAGTATTTCCGCCTTGAAAAATAATCAAGAAATGGACGATTACACCTATCGAGTAGCAGGGTGTGTTGGTGTTTTTTGGACAAAAATGTCGCTCGCTCATTTAATCTCAATTCCAGATGAAAAGCAAGATGATTTCTTTGAGAAGGGAATTAGATTTGGCAAAGCATTGCAAATGATCAACATTTTGAGAGACATTCCAGAAGACCTTCGATTCGGTCGCTGTTACATACCTGAGGAAGAATTAACAAAGCATAACTTACAACCAAAAGAGCTACTAAATCCAAACAACATAGATAAATTTAGACCACTATATGATGAATATTTAGATTTAACAAATGAACATTTAGATGAGGCAGTAGAGTATATCAAAATGCTCCCAGAAACTCAATTCAGGCTTAAAGCATCATGTATGCTACCTGTTTTGATAGGGCAGAGAACTGTTTCTTTACTCAGAGAAGGTAATATTCTTGATTCATCAGACAGAATCAAAGTGACTCGTGACGAGATTAAATCATATGCTAGAAAATTACCTAGGGCTCTATTGATTCCTGGCGGTGTAAAACGCTTATTGGAAAAAAATAAAGATATTAAAAAATAGCCTTTAATAACCTTAGTAAACAAAAACTTACATGTCAAAATATGATTGTTTTTATTTGTTATTTCCATTAGACATTTTCTCTAAGGTTATTGATACTTTTTTGCAAAGCAATCAAAAAGGAGGACTAATACAGCAATACGATAGGGATGTTGGAACGCCGAAAACCTTTGGATTTGTTATTTCCGCTGAAAGGAAATGCAAAATCTAGAGAACTGGGTGATGAAACCCCTAAAATGACAACACTAGACAGACTTCGTGCTGGTGTTGTGCTTGCTCGTGACGCAGTAAAAGCGGTTAGTGTTACAGCGATGGAGGCATTAAGGGAAGGTGTTGCATTCATTGGAATTGCTGAAAAAAATGAATTGGTTGACCCATTCGAAAATCTTGATGCCCCGATTTGGTCTGAAAAACCACCTCAAGAATTGTTGAAATTGGCTTATCAATACTGTGAAAAACTTACTATCCAAGAGGCTGGTAATTTCTATCACTCATTCAAGTATTTGCCTGATGAACAAAGATTTGCAATGTGTGCAGTTTATGCATTCTGCCGAAGAGCAGATGATATTGCTGATGGAGATTGGGCTGATAGATTCCCTGGCAGTGTTGGACAAACCGATCCTGAAGCAATCGCTTACAGAGAACAATTGGAAGCCCTACAAAATAGAGGTTCTATTCTTGATGAAGAATCATACTTGAACAAGATTACTCAATTGTTTTTCTTTAGAAAAAAATTGTCTACATGCTACACTGATGTATACTCTACAGACCCAGTATTCCTTGCTTTGAAAGATACTGTTGAATCATATGGCATTCCAAGAAATGTGTTTGATGACTTGATTTCTGGAATGGAAGATGATCTTTACAACAATCGTTATCGAACATTTGACGAACTCTATGATTACTGCTATCGAGTCGCTTCTGTAGTTGGACTAATGTGTATCGAAATTTACGGATACAATGACCCTATTGCTAAGAAATATGCTGAGTCATGGGGTATTTTTATGCAATTAACTAACGTATTGAGAGATGTTGGCGAAGATATTGAAAGAGATAGAGTTTATCTGCCACTAGATGAACTTGAAAAGAATGGAATTCAAGAATCTGAATTAGATGGTAAAGTTGTATTGAACAAAACTTGGGAACCTTATTGTTACCACTATGCAAGACGAGCTAGAACTTATCTTGAAGAAGCAAGACAATTACTACCACTTCTTCCAAGAAGAACAAGATATTCTCCGGCTGCAATGATTGCTTTCTATGATAAGATTCTACGTCAAATCGAAAAAGAGCAAGGTGACGTATTCACTAAGCGAGTCAAATTAAACAAAATACAAAAGATGAGTTTAGCAGCTGCTGTATATATTAGACACAGAATGTTACCAAGAATCCTAGACCCTATTTGGAATGGTTTAGCAAGAATTGGGTTATTGCCATCTGTGTGATCTCAAAGAGTTCTTGTAAAGGCTTGAATGCCTGTAATGTATCTACCAATGATTAAATTGTGTATATCGTGAGTTCCTTCATAAGTTTTGACAGACTCTAAATTAGCCATGTGACGCATTACTGGGTACTCATCAAGAATACCGTTAGCACCATGTATATCACGTGCTGTTCGAGCAATTTCAAGAGCAATATCGACATTATTCATTTTAGCCAAAGATATTTGCTCATTGAACCATGTACCATCATCTTTCTTCTTTCCAAGGTGATATGCTAACAATTGACCTTTAGTAATCTCTCTCAGCATCCAAGCAAGTTTGTTTTGAACCAATTGATAAGATGCGATTGGTACATCGAATTGGATTCTTGATAGAGCATATGTCTTGGCACTATGGAAACATGCCATAGCAGCTCCAAGAGCGCCCCAAGATATACCATATCGAGCATTGTTTAGACATGAAAAAGGCCCTCTTAGACCTTTTACATTAGGCAGAATACGGTCTTTTGGAATCTTACAGTCTTGGAAAACCAATTCACTGGTAACTGATGCCTTCAAAGAATGCTTACCTTTCATTTCAGGAGCAGAAAATCCCTCGTCATCTTTCTCGACAATAAATCCTCTAATTACTCCATCTAACTTAGCCCAAACTATTGCTACATCTGCTATAGTTCCATTAGTAATCCACATTTTTGCCCCATTAAGTAAATAATGATCTCCCATATCTTCAGCTTTAGTTATCATATCACCTGGATTAGAACCATAATCAGGTTCAGTAAGTCCAAAACATCCTACCATTTCCCCAGATGTCATCTTTGGCAAATAGTAACTCTTCTGTTCTTCACTACCGAAATCCCAAATTGGGTACATTGCTAAGGAGCCTTGAACTGAAGCAAAGGATCGAAGTCCTGAATCTCCTCTTTCAAGTTCTTGACAAATCAAACCATATGCTACATAAGATAACCCCGGGCATCCATAGCCCTTCAATGGCGCTCCAAGAACACCCATTTCCCCTAGTGCTACTCGCCACTCATCAGGGAAAATTCCTTCTTCGCAAGCATGTTCAATTTTGGGTAAAACTTCTTCGTCTACCCAATCTCTTACCATATCTCTAATCATTATTTCTTCTTCGGTTAATAGGCTCTCTATATCGTAAAAATCTAGCCCTTCGAACTGCTCCATGTGTTCTCCCCATTTCGTCGGGGTCATAGGCGCTTCAATAACCTAACTACGTTTAGAAGAAGGTCATTTCTTAATTTTCTTCCTAAACTGGTTATATTTTCTTTGTAAAAAAGGACTATTCATGTAGATTAATCCCAAAATTACTCCAGGCACAGAAACAGATACTGCCACTAAAATTATTGTTGTCATCATGCTATTGTCAATCTGAACTTCATGGGGTTCAAATGAAACTATATTACCGTTGGATGTCAAAAGGAAACCGCTATTGAAATTGTTTTCCCAAACATAGGAAATCTGCCTTCCGGAGATGACTGAATCCCAATCACTAAACTGTGTTGATGAGATTTGAACTTTGGCAATATCGTCAACTGAGTCATATCTAACCGTTGATGAAGGTGCAAGATAGATTATGGAAGTACTAGAATAGCCTCTTGATGAAGCAATAAAATCACCCTCTAATGTCCTATATTCTACCATGTCTCCGACTGAAGATTTAGTATGGTCTACGGTATTTAGTTGAATAGAAATCATTCTAAGACCACTACCGAAAGCAACACATTCGTTTAATTGGGCATCTGGGCAATCAACATCAATCCAAGTGTCTGTTTTAGTTCCACTAATCCATGTTAAGTTATGAGTTGCACCAATTACTCCCAAGCCACTGGAAAGAGTGGATACAACACAAATATCATAGTTAATATGACATGAAATCCCAGTTATTTCAGAATTAGCATTATTGCCAAGACTCATGAAACCTGTTCCCTCTGAAAAGCGCCAAACCTCGCCATCTTTTGCTGCGAAATAAGCATAATCCCCTGCACTACGCCATTCAACTGCACTCATATCTCTACCTAAAATTGACCCCGTACCATTGACTATCGTGATACTGTGATCAATTTTCTCATACCTCATAGCCGTACCAAAATCTCCTGCAATCAATGCCGCCTCACCTCTAGGGTGCCAAGACACATCATTGAAATCGTGTTCTCTTGCGCTATTCAATTCTACATCTAGTGAACGGTCACCAGCATTTTTTGCTGAAATTAAATGCGCATATCCCTCATTACCAATCAATAATACTGATTCACCATCAGGAGAAACTGAGGCTGTGGAAATACCTAGATCATAATTAGCAATTGATGATTCCAATGACAAATCTACTTGTTTACTCTCAGCAATTACAATAGGGAGTAAAAGAATCATTATCAGTGAAATTGGCAAAATGTAATTGACTCGCACGACTCCTCCACAAAGTGCTTAATCAAAATATTTCTCTTCGGCCTTTTTTGACGGTGAGCCTTATGTTCAATGGAGTTTTGGCCTTGCTCATGGAGAAATTCTCAGTAAAGCGTGGGCTTGTTAAACAGATTGGTGGAAATGCAGGGCTTGCTAAATTAGCAACGGAATATTTTGATGGTGTAAATGCTGACTCAGAAGGTGTATTTGTTGCCTCATTTGGTATTCTAACCAAAGTTCAGGGACATTTCGATAGTGACGGAAAATTAGTTGTTGATGTCGAACAGTTGAAAGGTGATGCTCTTGGTGAATTCTTGAATGGCGAAGGTGGAAGAGAACAAGCCATGGAATCAAGAAAACGCTGGTCGGGATTCTTGGATAAAGCAACTGGATATAATGCCAAGCAAAGAGGCGACAAAGCCAAAGAAGAAGCAAAGAAATTCTCTAAGGCAAAGTCAGCAATTAAGATGGCTCACAAGTCAATGGAAATGAGTACTAAATTGACTGATGAAATTAAACAAAAGGCTCTGACAATGATCGCTGAATTAGAATCAATGGTAGAAAATGGTGAAGCACCATCAGAAGGCAAGGTAAAGAAACTAAATGATTTATTTTGAGGTGATGATTTATGGATATTGAACAAATGATGATTCAATATCAAGAAAAATGTCCTCGAATAAATGATTTAAACAATTCACAACGAGAGCGAATTCACAAGATTATTGGTTCTGTAGAAGAAACTGTCGGCCTAGATTACCTAGTTGATTGTGTGGCTGATGGAGTCAGTGCTGGTGGCGACGGTGTTCTAAGATGCTATGTTGGTTTTGAACCATCAGGGAAAGCGCATATTGGATGGAAAGTTCTCTCACTACAATTGAAAAGAATGTTAGAAGCTGATGTTAATGTATTGGTTTTCCTTGCTGATTGGCACGCTTGGATAAATGATAAATTCAATGGTAGTATGGAAAATATTCAACTCACTGCACGTTATATGGAAGAAACATTTAGAGCGCTTTTAGACTATCCTCCAGAAGGCGATGGTCCAGGTGAATTAAGATTCTATTATGCATCTGAACTTATGGATAGTGGAAACTACTGGGCTCGAGTTTTAAGATGTTCAAAAGGAGCAACACTAGCCATGGTTAGAAAAACTTTCACGATTATGGGTAGAGATGAGGCTTCTTCTGACCATGATTTGTCGAAGTTCTTCTATCCCGCAATGCAAGCTAGTGATATCTTTGAGTTAAACATAGATATTGCAATTGGAGGAATGGATCAAAGAAAAGCCCATATGTTTATGCGTGACGTAGCGAGTAAGTATGGTTGGAGAAAGGCTACTTGCTTACACACTCCAATTATTTCTTCATTGAAAGCAAGTGGTTCAAGGATGGAAAGTTTTGACCATAAAATGAGCAAATCCGATCCAGGAGGGGCTATATTAATTCATGATGAGCCAAAACAATTACGAAAGAAAATGCAAAAGCATGCTTATCTAAATACAGAAGATGAAAATTCACCAATTTATGAACTTGCAGAACATGTGATTTTGCCTGAATTTGGTGAAATAATTGTCACGCCAAATCCAAAATTCGGTGAACCATCAACATGGACTGATTTGAATGAATTTAAACAGGCTGTGATGAATGGCACTCTACACCCATTGGATGCTAAATTCGGTGTTGCTGATGGTATTTCCCGTGGATTAGAAAAAGTTGCACAGCACTTTGAAAATAGCCCTGAATTGCTTGAAAGAGTTAATGAAATAGTAAACAAAAAATAACTATCTATTCATTGCTTTTGCAATATTTGGTGAATACAAATGTTCATCAATCTAATTCTCTACGATTACTTATTGGTGATGTAGTGGTGAATATTGCAGTATTAGTTAAACAAGTTCCAGATACTAATTCTAAAATACAAATTGCAGGAGATAGGGTCGACTTATCCAGTGTAAAAATGGACATTAGTCCATACGATGAGTTTGCAGTAGAAAATGCATTGCAACACAAGGATTCCAGTGGCGGTACTGTTACTGCTATAACATTAGGAGGACCCGGTGCAGATAAGGTTTTGAAAGGAGTAAAAGCGTTGGGAGTAGACAATATAGTAAGATTGGATTACGATGGTTTCATGGACTCAAATGGTTTACAATC
>DUKP01000012.1 GCA_013329295.1 Candidatus Poseidoniaceae archaeon | reverse complement strand
CGATATGTACTTCGCTGCCCACTTAGAGGTCATTATTCAATTGGACCTGTTTCGCTCCGATCAAGGAATACATTCAATCTTGGAGTTGAGGAGATGTTTGTCGACCACCATAGTGACATCGTTATTTTCCCACAAATCAAAGAGGTTGAAGAGGCATTCCTTAGATCACGTACACCTAAGATGTACACTGGTGCTACAACACTTAGAACACCTGGACAAGGTTCCGAATTCTATTCGCTTAGAGAATACGTTTCAGGCGACCCATTCAAGAATATAAATTGGAAAGCTTATGCTAGAACTGGTGAATTGATGGTCAATGAAAAATGTCGAGATGCGGTTACTGACTTGTATTTGTTAATTGATTCAAGAGATATTTCAAGAATAGGCACTGTACTAAAAAATCCACTTGAGATGAGCACTGTCTCTGCAGCAAGCCTTGCTGCATTTTTCCTCAAGAGAAGAGATTCTGTTGCGCTTGGCATCTATGGTGAAAAATTATCTTACCTACCACCAGATACCGGAGACAAGCAGTATTTCAAAATCCTTAGTGCACTTGCTGGTGTTACTGCAAAAGGGGAAATGCCACTACAAGCAGTAACTAACTCACTAAGTGGTAGATTCAGCAGAGGAAGCCCCGTATTTGTCATTTCTTCATGTGAAGGTGATGGAACTGTACCAGCTGCGGTTCGAGACTTAGTGGGACGTGGTCATGAAGTAACCGTTCTTTCACCATCAAGTATTGACTTCGAAAGATTGGTGAGCAGAATTCCAAGAATGTCTTATGAGGTTTTGAAATTAGAACGACAAAACAGGCTTACTACACTGGCAGGATCTGGTGCTCAAGTTATTGATTGGATGCCTGACATGGATTTATCACAAGCATTAATGCAGGTTAGGGGGTATTAGATTGGCTGATGATGTACAAGTTCAGGGTGATGTAACAATCTTGGATAGTGCTAGAGCAAGAACTCTTCATCTCAAGACACTACGAAGACAATGGCAAATTATCACACTACAAATTATTGCAACTGCAGCACTAGTTGGCATGTATCTAGAAGTTGTATCAACATATGTAGTAGGCTCTATTGACCACACAATGCTATTTGCGTCTATTGAATCACTAATCGGTGATGATCTACCATTAGGCGATTGGTTTACCGGTCAAGGTAGAACTGGTCTTGCAAGATTTTTCGTCCCATTAGCAATAGGTTTGGGAGTTGGTGGAATGATGGCATTAATCGCTTATCAAACTCCTAAAACCCAACAGAGAATCAAATTAGGTTTCATAATTGGACTAATATCGCTACTTGTAGGTAGATTATTACTCGGTTGGTTAACCGGAATGTTATTCTCTTTTGATTTGAGACTACCTGACGATGGAGAATTACAGACTTTAGAGTGGCCATTGCTGATGATAATGTCGCTACTAATCATGTTCGTTTACTTACTACCAATAATCATGGGCTCAAGAGGAATATGGGGCTTATCAAGAAAATCTATTGCTTGGGCTATTGGCTTTACTTTGCTATTTTTGGGTATTCATGCTATCCTAACATTCCCACTAATCAAAGCACAACTTGGCGATTATGGTGGCGCTCTTGCTACGCTTGAATCTCAAATATCTCAACCAACTATCGGCTTTTTCGGCATAGATTTAGTTACCAATGAACAATTTGATTTGATTTTGATCGCAGTTCTAATATTAGTATTCCAAGAATCAGCATTTGGAGTAATCAAGTATCTTGAATATGCTTTCAGATTGCCTGAATCATGTAAGAGAGACCCCGAATATGTGACTCAAATGGATAATATGCTAAACACACACTTAGTTCACACATTTGGTTTCCTTGGGCTAACTGGTCTTGCCACTATGGTTGCATTAGGATTCCATAGTGTTCTATTGAGTTTGGTAAGTGATACTACTGGAAGCCAATGGGCAGGTCAAGTTTCAGAATCAATCGAATTATCTCTAACCTATGGATTAGTAATTTCAGCAGTAATGTTCCTCTCTATTATGGCATTATTTAGATTCTTAATTCCATGGCAGAGAATTTGGGGATTCACTTATTCTCTTAGAACAAAAAATTCCGATGCCCCAACAAAGAGTACTAATGAAAAAGAATTTGTTGATTTCCAAATTTAGTCTCGATTAATCGCTTGAATGACTCGCCCAATCATTTCAGCACTAAACAATAGTATGAATGGAAATAAGCACCAAGTACTGATAATAGAAATCATTCCATCACCAGTTCTATCTCTTACTTCTTCATATCCTAAAATAAATACTACAACAATTATTACAAACACAATTCGTTCTAAGAAAATTGGATACTTTCTACCAATTACCTCATCTCGTCCTAAGAGGGTTGTAGCCTGATTATCGGTCATTAGACCCACACCTAGATATCTAGCTCAGAAAGTTTTGATTCTAAATCTCCTAAAGCATCATCTGATACCTTAGATGGTTCGCTGCGATGCTTCCAAGATGCATCTATCCGGGCTAATTCAGCATCTAATTCAGCTCTTTCATCATCATCACTGATCGGTTGTAACTCAACAATTTCGACTTCTTCTTCGTCTTCATGTTCATCATCGCTAGGTAATTCCAATACTTCCCAACCATCTTCATCGACTTCAACCACTTGAGGTTCATCCTGTTCAACCAAATCGCCTGATATATTGGATTCCATGTGTTTGACCATCTCTTCATCAACTGGAGTCTTTTGTGCAGGGTCGACAACTTCTCGTTCATACGGTAATAATCCATCTCTTTGGAAGTCCCACAACAATCCGGTTGGAGAACCACTTGCCAAGCCGGAAGCGTCGATTTGAGTGATCAATTCCTCAAGAACACGTGCGGTTTCTTCGAGAGCAATTGCTTCACCTGCATCTCTTTGGTCGGATTCTAGGTATATGTCATCTAGAGCATTTTGTATTAGTTTTCTTGTTGATTGAGCAATATGTGGTAAAGATTCTGGACGATTACAATTAGACATCAAAGTCTCTACTTCGTGTGGAGGTGCACCTAATCGAGTTAGTTGTTCAAGGACATTCCTCAACCTTCTAAGCATAGTTATTGAATGGTCATAATCCTCGAGTAACCTTTCCAAATCGATTACTAGGTGGCCGACTGTTTCTCCTAATTGATGTTCGAGCCTCTGTTGAACTGACCAACGAGAAAGACCTCTTACTGCACCAGCAGTTTGTGGAACTTGACGCTCTAATAATTCCATAACTTCGCTTGAAAGTAAGTATCGAGGTGTCGCAGCAACATGATCAACTGTCTTTTGAATTACTTGTAGAGCACGTTCTACTGCTCTGTCTAACAACGTGACTGAGTATCCAAGGCTGCGAGACCTCTCCAAACGCTCCAATACTGGAGCAAGCCCTTCGAATGTTGATGCATCATCCAATAAGGCTTGAGCAAGAGGTTCTTCAGCAAGCCTTGCTCTAATTCGTTCTGCCTCATTAATGTCAGTTAGTGCTTCTTCGTGAGCCTCAGCCAACGCTTCTGCTTTTTCCAATAAAATCGTTAACTCTCCTTCAGCATGACCACGCTTTGCACTTAAGTCACCTAACTCTCGCAAAAGATTTCTACGCTCTTCCATCAGTTGACGCATTTCACCTTGAATATGGGCAAATCTCGCTTCATCAGTACTTAGCCGCAATCTTTCATCTTCTGCCCGCCTCCGTGCTACCTTGGCTTCAGATTCAAGCATCTCAAGTTCAGTTTTGCTCTTATTGACTCGCTCTTCTTCTTTCATAGCCTCTGCTTGGGCTCTTGCGTGCCGTTCTCGAGTTGCTGCAACTTGTTCTTGCAAAACCCTCAACCTTCTTTCATCATCTTCAGTTTGCTGTCGTATGGTAGACAATTTTTCACTCGCATCAGTTAAATCTGCATTTAG
Source organism: Candidatus Poseidoniaceae archaeon (assembly GCA_013329295.1). Lineage (GTDB taxonomy): Archaea > Thermoplasmatota > Poseidoniia > Poseidoniales > Poseidoniaceae > MGIIa-L1 > MGIIa-L1 sp9596u. The sequence goes on along the minus strand of DUKP01000012.1, from coordinate 5,367 downwards.
ACCCGCTTCCTTGAGTGCCATTTCCTCGATCGATTGTCTTAATTTCTCACTTGATTCTGTTTCACCCAAAGCTTTAGCCAATTCAGTAGCTCTGACGCTGACTTGATGCTCTAACTCATTGACTCGCTTAACCAGTTTTTCCGCTCTCGATTCGGCATCTTCACTACGGTTTCTTGCTTCGGCTAATTGAACCTGCATTGAATTAATTTCTGAATTAACATTCTCGACACTCTCCATTTGCATATTACGAGTTTCAACTGCTTCTCTAGTTTTTATCTCAGCGGCTTTTCTTGAAGTTTCTGATTCAGATAATTTATTCGATAGATGGGTTTTTTCTTTTTCCAACTCATCTATGCGAATTTCTGCTGATTCAAGTCTACGTCTTAATCCTGCATCAATACCTGGTACTGGTGCAACCTCAATATCGTCAAGACCTTTAGTAACGGCTTCGGTGATTTGAGAGAATTTAGCTTTTGAACGAGCGATTCGTAAATTTTCCATACCGATTTCAAATCCGATTAAATTGTTCAAACGATGAGTTAGGTTTGCTCTACGACTTTCCGAGCGAGTTCTAACCGTGACTAATAAATCCTTGAAGTATGACAGTGAAAAATCATGAACTGTGCCAGATTCCTTTGAAAGGATTGTTCCTGCTGGCAATCTATGTAGGCGAATTACTCGCTTTGCTTCAGTTAAACCGAGAACTGCTTCTTCGAAGGATTCTGCACTTGGTGCAAAAATACCAACTGGAACACCTCTGGACAATAACAAACTTACGGCCTTAGATGACTTTCCGGCTTGAATATGTCCAGTAACTTCCTCTTCAAGCGCATCAGTGAGCATAGATAACACAGCATCTGCGCCACCTTTTCCTTCTCTTAGAACAAAACCATCAGGTATTGGCTCACTAGTGCCTGCAGCCTCAACAATCTCTCCTTCTAAGGCAGCGACTGCTGCATTAACCAGCCTTGTATGATTGGCATTTGCCTCAGTCCAAACGGCTATTGCAATTTCTCCTGTATGAGCGAGTAATAACGCTCCATCACCAGTATGCAAAGTCCAATGGCCGCTATTTGAGAAACCTAATCCTTTAGCGACTTTTTCTCTACCGACAATGGTCTCCCCAACTTCTTTAGCCAATTGTTCGCCATCAGTTGGTAGTTCTCCTGCTGAATCAATCAACATTCCAGAATCTACCGCAATAGCCCCTCTGACTGTAACATTTTCAACCAATTTTGCTAACACAACTGAAAGATCACGAGATAATAATCGCTCTACTGTATCGCCTCTTGCTAATAATCCTTGAGCATCTGCTGGATGTTCAAATGCTTCAGGAACCACTTCTGCAATAGCACCCAGTCCGACCATTGAATAACTCTCAGCCTCAAATCGACACATTCCTTCTGCTTCGATTTCAAACAATCTAGCCTTAGCCTCTGCTCCACCAAGAAGTATCGATGCTTTCTCACTCTCAGCCAAATAACCAACAACACGTCCTGCTCTAACGATTCTATGGCCAGCTGGAGTTTTTCGCTTGCCAATCCATGTGCTTATCACTCCATGAGTAAACGGCTGAATCACGCCTTCAGAGACGTCTATTTCTTCTTCTACGGTTATGCCTTTTGGTAAATCAAACATAATATCACATCTGTGGGGTTGTTGCAATTATCTTGCGGTTACGATCTAGAGCATGTCGCCATCTTGCTAGACGACCGCCTCGACCTGTGAGGACTACTATACGGCCTGGTCGAGCAATATCGATCATCATACGCTCCTTACCCTCGCACCAAACTTCATACAATTCTCCAAGTTCAAGCGCAGAACAAAGTTCAGAAGCCATATTGGTCACTTCAATAGCAGCATCGACTGGAGGAGTTTTACCCTCATCACCAACACAAGCAAGTAGCGCACCACGCTCGTCAAGTAGCATCGCTTGTTCAACACCTTCTGTCTTGGTAAGACCTGCCAGAATACGTTGTAACATAGTCGCTCAAAATGCTTGTCAGCGTTGTAGGCTTCAAGAAGTTTTGCGTTTTTTCCCCCCTACGGGGGGATTTAGTGGGTAAAATCAAATTTCCAACTGGTTATCAATAAAATTTCACGCGGAAAAAGACTTCGGCGACGATTTCCGCGTCTATAAACAGTCAAGAAATTGGTAAAAATAGTTTTTATTCGGAAAATAAATTTCCAATTAGAAATTTAATTTTTCAATTGGAAAATTTTAGTTTAAATCTTGCCGACTAAGGGGGATTTTTGAAGCGATTAACTCAAACGAGAGTAGTTTCACGGTAATTCATGGCAGACAGCAAAGTAGGTCTCGAGATTCCCTCTTGTGACGTATGTGGCAAACCTGCAGTGATTGAACAGGCCTACTCTGGCAGAATTTTGTGCGGCCACCATCTTGCTAAATCAATTAGAAAGAAAGTCGCCAAAGAGTTGCGTAAACAATTAGTTTTGAAAAAAGGGCAGCATAACACCATTTTTGTCGCAATATCTGGAGGTAAAGACTCCGCAGCTTTGCTTGAATTACTTGTAGACATAATCGGCGTTAGACCTGATGTAACTATCATTGCTGGAACGGTTGATGAAGGCATTGAAGGATACAGGCCTCCTTCATTGCAATGCGCAATCGATCTTTGTGAACGCTTGGGTGTTGAATTTGTTACTGTATCTTACAAAGAACTTGGTTTTGAAGAAATGGACACGGTATCTAAACTCATTCCTGGAATGACTGAAAAGAACCCTGGTGCACCTAGTATGCCTTGTTCATATTGTGGAGTCTTTAGAAGACAAGGAATCAATCACTTAGCAAAGAAAGTCAACGCAGACGTAATGGCTCTTGGCCACAACCTAGACGATATGGCTCAAACTGTGCTGATGAATATGTCAAATGGAGACTTGGAAAGAACCTTGAGGCTTGCACCTCATACCAATACTCCAATCGATGGTATGCCACCAAGAATTGTACCGCTGAGATGGATTCCAGAACAAGAAATTCACCTATATGCAGTACATAAAAATCTTCCAATTCATCACGAAGAGTGCCCCCATGCACGTGGTGCACTTAGATGGCGGCACAGAGAAATGGTTGCCACAATGGAAGCTGATGTACCTGGAACTCGACACGGATTACTTCGTATGGCTGACAATGTCAAGGAGTTGCGAGATCAAATCCTAGAACTTGGTGGACAAGAATCTAGGCCAAATCCACCAAAAGAATGTCCAGAATGTTCATCCATGACGTCTAACAATCAATGCAAAGCATGTGAAATGCGAGATATGGTCAAAAACGAGTTAACAAACTATAGTTCATTCTTGGCCAACTAATTTGTAATCATCAGATAACGGCGTAGCGCCTGTTTCCATGGATACTATCTTGCCGTCTTTGAATCTAATGAAAGACAATACTGCTTCTGATGTAGAACCGTTAGCAAAGTGAACAACTGAATGTGCTACTCCAACTTCATCATTCTCAAACAAAATTCTATCGTTTTCAGAGGTAGGTCTACCGTCTCCACCGGCAAATCCGAGAATATCAGACTTACCCATTGTAACTCCACCAACATGTGGATTAAACACAAATTCATCATGGATTACCTCTGCTAATGCTTCGACATCTCCGTTTTTCCAAGCCTCGTTATATGCTGTTATAATTGACATAATTTGCCCAAAGTCTCCTTGTCTTTAAACTACTCGCATATAGAAAAATGATAAGGTACCGACTTAACCGCAGTTTAGAGGTGATTTGAGGATGATTGATGTATCTGACGTTGAAAGTGCACAGCAAGCATGGGGAGCAGGTATTGTGGCAATCGCTTCAGCACACAGCACTGGTGGAGATTATGTTGGCATAGCCAGTAACCATGTCAACAGCTTATATGCATACCAAATTGGTCCAGTATTATTCAAGCCTACCTTAGCAGCAATAGATCAGTTTAGACCAACTTTTGATACTGCACTATCATATTTTGTTGCATCGAATAATGCTTGCCCAGAAGATAAAGGCTTTGCAATCAAGGGTTGGAAAGATGTTCGATTCGAAAACTCTGATGTAATTGTCGATGGAAATACTGCACTGGCAATGGGCAATTATTTCTTTACTAGCCCTGAAGGTGATGAAGTGAAGGTTGAGTATACATTTGGCTATATCCAAGATGGTGATGGAAATCTAAGAATCCAACTCCATCACTCATCTATGCCAGCAAATGTTGGCTGATTTTCAATATAAATCACAGTGACTAATTCATTTTGTTATGTTTTGAAATTTCTTGGAGTGACCTAATTTATGAACCTTTGATAGTTAGTAGATACTGCGGAGTCTTCGAAATGCTGTTTGAAAAACCATCAAAGAAATTTTTGAAGTACAACTGATGTAATTATTTCGATAAATATCGGTCTGAAAGGGGATTAGAATGTCGGCCAATATCAATAAATCCATATCTAAAACTCAACTCAATGAACGTGTTTCATTCGGAGTCGCCCTATTAAGTCAACAAATTTGGTGCTGGGGGAGAGATATTCTTCGAGAACAGGGTAATTGGTTGATTGAACAGGGATTCGAAGTCATAAAAGCACCTGCTGACCTAGAAAGAGTGAAAAATATCTATTCGCTAAAAATATCTAAAGAACAACACATAATGCTGCGTGGTTTTGGAATAATATTGACAGATGAACGTTATGGCAGCATATTTGTCCCAAGGTATGAATTTTTACCAAAATATGCACCGTCTTCAAAATTGAATACTTTACCTTGGAGTACTGATTATTTACCAGAATTCGCCCCACCAAAAGACATAGAAAAACAATATTGCTCAATAATGTTCGGTGAACTTATCGATTGGATCATTACTTACGAGCAGAATCTTATTGCTAATTTAGGAATTGATTTTCGAAATACCATAGTAGAGGAATGGAATAATGGGAAAAGGCAAATTATTGCTTCGGATAATATCATTTCAGAATGGGAAAAACTTCGCAATGATGTCGAAGAGATAATGCAGCTATGATGGTATGAGTACAAGGGTACCCTTTGGATTGATTATGGTCTAAATGATCTGTAAACCATACCTGCAGTATATGATTCTCCAACAGCGGTTGCGGAACGAGAGGTCTTCATCAAGTAAATTCCTAAAGGAATCATTACTACTGGGAAAATATAACCTAGAAAATATACTGTTGAACCATTAAACAATGAAATAAAGATCAAACCAATTATTCCAACTCCAGCCCATAGGATAAGTACTCCAAATACATACTTCAAGTCAACATCTCTACCTTTGAATTCTGTATCTGTCATATAATCACTCTATTTATCATGTCAATTACTAATCGTTGTGACATTTGATTATTCTTCTTCAACATCATTAG
>DUKP01000222.1 GCA_013329295.1 Candidatus Poseidoniaceae archaeon | reverse complement strand
GAAGAAATTGCCAGCAAAAAATTAGGTAACCGTGAAGGTACAGTATTGGAGGTATGGCTAGAATCATTATTTTCTGCTGGAAAGTTAGTCAAAGTCCACGGTGGAGATACTATCGGTTGGGGGCCTTCTCCTCGCTGGTTATCCGGTAAAGTCTGATAATAAATATCAAGATTTAACAAATCTTAATTTCGCTTTACTGTTAAGCATGTGGATTGTAAAACTAAGGACAAAATTCCAAAGCAATTAAAGTGGTAGTTATTGTGGCATAACAAGTGATGATGATGTTTTCCCAAGACAATCTCTTCAAAGCCCGCGCAAGAAGTATCTTACTTTGTATGCTGATGGTACTTTCAACTACCGCAGCATTAGCAACTACAGCAAGTGCTTCCCAAGCAAGAACTTACACCACAAACCGTGACCCGCATGATGTTGCAATCGGTGATTTCAATTGTGATGGTCACAATGATATTGCCGTAGCTACCGATGGTACACATACCATTTCGGTGTTATGGAATGATGGAAATGGTGATTTTTCCGAACGACAGGACATTTGGGTTTCTGCAAATCAAGATAGGGATGCAGATTGGGATGAATTTTCCAATGTACAATTCATTGAGGTCGGCGAATTCACCAATGATGGAGCCATTGACATTGTGATTTTCCAAAGAAATAATCCATTTAAGACCAATGATGATGGAACTCCTGCAGGTGAGCCAGGTAACGTAACGATTATCGAAAATGGCGGTTGTAATGAGAAAACATGGTCAGTTGGAGCAAGATTCACTCACTTTTGGGCTTGGGACCTTGAAGTGTCTGACTTAAACAAAGACGGCAATGATGACGTCATGATCTTAGATTTACAAGCGGATATTACTACTCAAAGAGTTGTAACATACCTTGGTCCAATAACATCAAACACTCAAGGTATCATTACTAACCTTGGTGCAGCACAGCAAAACACCTACAGGGCATTTGCAGCTGGCGATTGGGGTGAATCTCAATTTGGCGGCGCAACTGGCGGTGGGACTACATGCTTTGATAATGACATGTGGTTACTCCGAAGTGAGGGACTTGACTATGCAACAGGGCAAGTAACAAACCCCGGTAAAGATGACAACGTTTCAATCGTTGAATTCAACTGTCAAACAAACTCCTTCCCGTTAACATATACGTTTAGTACAACTCCAACAAGTACTTCAGAGCACGTAATTAATATGGATACGCCTACATCTCAAGATCTTGATGTTGCCGATATTGACGGTGATGGTGTTGCTGATGTATTAGCATTAAATGATGAGAACATAGTCAATGTAACTTATGTGACCTCAAGCACGTCAGGAAGTTGGTCAACTCCACAGACTGCATATTTCGGACCTTATATCTCTTGGACTATTACAATTGCAGATTTGAATGGAGACCTCGAACCAGACTTTATCAACCCAACTATTGCTTATCAGCAGAATTCTACCGACTCTGCTGGTGGAACATCTTCTAATTTCTTCCTAAATTATCCTACTTCGATTCAAGTTACTCTTTCAGATGGCAATGGTGGCCACTTGAGCCCGCTATCTTACGCAGCAGGACGTAGGCCACACACCGCAGAAGTAGGGCAACTTGCTGGAGGTAGCAACTCCGCACCCGACATTGTTGTGGCGCACAAGAACTGGCGATTCGGAGGTTGGAGAGACAACTTCGGCTGGGATGGTCAATATGATACAATTACAGTAATTGAAATGGATAATCAAGATTTATCAGTTTCTGGAATTGAAATTTCTCCAGTTGACCGTTATGTAGGAGCAGTTGGTGAAGGTTCAAGGGAATTGAATGTGACAATTACTAACACAGGCATGGATGTTCTCAACGGTCAAAGCGCGACATTAGATGTAGAACTAAAGATTGTTGACGAAGTAAATTCGACAAACCAAACTGTATATGCCAATGATTGGGATAGTCCAGAAGACCTTGGAGTATGTGGTTCTGGGTGTACTTGGGAATTCATTGATTATGTCGAAGCAGGTACTCACCATTGGCAAGAGCAAACTACACCATCATCCGGTTCAGGAACAGATCCAGATGAATCTCAGGCAGATTATTCTGCAAATTATCTTAACCCAACTCATTTTATGTGGGCAGGTGAAACTGTAACAAATAGCACTGGTGGGGAATGGACAGGTTATGGTAAAAACTGGGATGAAGCAATGGTTCTACGCGATGTAGACTTAACAGGTTCAGATCGTGCTTTCATGAGTGTAGAGTTATTCCGTGACTTAGGATTCGGTGCACTCGGTAGTGCTGATACCAATGGATTCGTTGTTGGAGATGTTTGGGATGACCTTGCAATGATTGAGGTTGGTAGTGAAGAGACTGGATGGTCGATAATCAATTGTCCAGTGTCCGCATATATCTCTGGTGCTTGCTACTCCGGTCAATCGATTTGGGGTGGGTTTGACCTTGATAGAGCCTACAAAGAGAATGTTATCGGAGGGTATGCAGAAGGTTTGTATTACTACGGAATTTATTCTTTCAACACATTTTACGCATGGAATAACTTCACCGATGAGGGGCTTGGTACTTTTGATTTGAGTCCTTGGGCAGGAGAGACCATCGATTTGAGATTTAGATTTAGGACTGGTTTTGAAGGTTCAGTTGCTGATGCAAATGAGTCAAGGTGGACTGGTAATGATGGATTTGGTGTCGACAATCTAACAATTACCAAGCAAAACACTGCTTTCTTCCCGAATGTGCAAAACCAACAAACTCAGATTAACCTGAATAATCTTGGACCTGGTCAGGAATATGTTGCTACATTGCAGGCGAATTTTGTCAATGATACAACATATAGAATTTCAGCTACGTTATCTAATAACGCTTGGGACGAGCAATCTCTCAACGACGAAATTGTTGGTTATGTGACGCCTTTCAATTTATTTGATCCAGCTCTTGAGAGGATTGAAAATTTCTCACCAGGTGGTTTGTATGCTCAAGGAACCTATCCAATTACAGCAACGACCAATAATTGGGGCAACACATTTGTTGATTTTGATGTTTCAGCGACCGTTTTCACGGCAGACCCTTCAAGAATTAAGTGTGGCGACCCTTCTACAGATTGTATCATTACCTTTGACAATTCGACCGACGGAACAAGATATACTGAAAGCAATAATCCTAAGGGCGCACTTTACAATGATACCATATTGTGTCCTTCTGATTTAACATTCAATAATGAAGCGTACTGGTTTGGGCACCCGTGCTTATCACAAACTGGGACTCTTGGCTATGGTGATGCATGGCAAAATGAAACAATTTCGATTATTGATATCGATTTAACCTCATTGTCAGGCGACTTCGTTTCGCTATCCTTTGAGTATTTTGCCGATACATTCTATGAAGTTGATTCCCAAGGTAATATTGAGCCAAGTGATTACATGGCTTTAACTGCTGACTTTAAGAAAGATACTAGAGATTTTTCAGCGATTATCTACGGTCAATGGAATGATTACAATGAAGATGGAACCTGTCAGATAGATGAAGATGGTAACGGTATTGTAAATGAAACAAACCCATTTGACTTCGATGAGATTGAATACATTGGCGATCCAAGAACTACTGATGGATTAGGACAACCATGGAACGTTTTCTTTAATTCAGATGGATTAGTTAAGACAACAAACCTTGACTTGACTCACTTGTATGTTTTGAACACTTCATCTGCAGATTCTGCAGACTGGGATGAAGAATGTATGAGTTTAGAAGATTCTGAGGTGGAATTATTCTTTGATTTCTTTTCAGATGATGATGGTAGAAACGGAATTAATGATGGATTTAGAGGTGTTGGAATAAATAACATCACGCTAAAGGAATTCACTTTCGTAGAAGAGGCAAAATATACGATTAGCAGAACCTCTGTTGATGCAGAAGATGTTTCAACAGATCTAATTGCCGAACACGATTTCCTTTCTGGCGAAGACGGCAAGACCTACATGATTGAGGTTGAAACTATCTTCGACAATACTACTTTAGGGACAAACTGGTATGGTGCTGAAGAACTATCAACAGCTAACAACATTAAGCGAGTAATTTTCGATGTTGAGTCCGTTGATATCAAGCTTAGCCAACCTAACAAATTAGCCTGTCTTGAGGAAGTTAGGCTTAATTGTGTTTTACCAATCGATAGTTCTCTTACCCACAATTGGGACATTTCGGCAACCAATGGTGTACTTGAAGGAGATTATATCTTCTACATGAATATCTTTGATCAGACAACTAATTCCCTTGCTCACACATCTAATGCTGGGCCAGCTCAATCATTGGTAAGCGGTCAAAGAGTTGACTTATCGTTCACACCTTGGGCCGGTTATCAAGATGGACATACCTACAACATTAGTTACCATGCAGAATTAGATGATGGTACACCTTCTGGTGATGTGAGAACCTTCTTTGCAACCTTTGCAGATGAAGTCGATATTGCAATTCTATCAGACAAGACATCTGGTACTTCAGCAATAATCGAAGACTTGGCAATAATGGGTAAATCATATACTCAATTTACTATGAATGATTGGAATACTTATTTCAAGACAAACTGGTTCACTAATTACGATAAGATAATTCTGCCATGGCAGGATTTCAATACTGCTAAAGATGATGGTGGCGCATATTACAAGACTTTATCTGAAACTGTAAACAATGTGAACAGAAAGCAAGTATTGGTCAATTTCATGAGTAGTGGAGGTACTATCCAGGCGCACCTTGCGCCTCACGGCACACAGACTTACGGTTTGGGTACAAGTCTTGAACCACGTCTTCCACTTGGCTTAGAGATTACAGACAAGACCAATGGTGCTGAAATCAACTATGCTGATATTGAGGTTTACGATCCATTCCACCCAATACTGAAAAATATCAATGTAAGCGCTTTTGATGCATACACTCCAGTTGCGTCATCTGCTCTAGACATAGGTAGCGAAGCAACAGGAGATGTACCAAAGATTTGCTCGGGTAACCAGAATGTTGCTAAATTCCAATCAATTATCCATGATGGAACCGATACTGATGATGTATTACTTGGAATTTGTAGTTATGGATCTGGTGGAATGATTATTTCAACCATGAATGTTGAAAACAATTCAGGGGATGCTAATAGTGAAGAATTTGCTCTACGAAAGAATATGCTCGAATATCAAGTAGATGATTATCCAAATCCATTTGGAGAAATGCGTGATGGAACCGATATTCTCATCAATGGAGATGTTCCTGCTCCTGCACTTGGTGCAGGATATGCGACATATTACATGAAGAGCAACGCTGAGATTACCTTTAGCTACCAATCCGATGCACAGGTTGATTTGATAACCGATTGGTTAATTTCAGGTCCTACATCTTGGGATTTGTCAACTTTGGGTCCTGATCAAGTTGATCACTATGTGTCACCGTTATTTGAAACATCAACCACACCGACTATGACTTTCTGTAAATCAATAGGTACTCAAGACCTATGTAAGCAAGAGGAACAGTGGACAGTCACTTTGTGGTTACATGATGACAATGGTCATTCGAGAAAGTTGCAAATTACCTTAGAAACCAATGATGCTAATGCTGACGCGGAACCGCCAAATGCTGATGCATTTGTGGTAATCAAGGATTCTTATGCTGACAACATCAAACTTGTAGGCACATGTTCTATTCAAGATAATTATCCGAAATATGAAATCATACTTGATGAATTTGGACAAATTCCTATTGAATTCAATGCCAGTAATTCAAGTGATCCTGATGCATTGGAAGGTTCCGGAATCGAGCGTTATGAATGGGAAGTAACGTTTGATAAGCCTTGGGATGACCCAATCAGTCTTAATGCTAACACAGAAATCAAATATGAGGCAAGTCAAGGCATTTGGACATATACCTTTGGAGGAAATGGTGTTGATGAAAATGGCGAATCCTATGCCGGTAGAAACCTAACCTTTAACCCACAGACAGAGGCACCAATACAGCCAATAAAGGTCAAGTTAACAGTCTATGATAAGTCAGGAAAGTGGGATGATGATATGGAATTCTGTTTCGATGTTAAGCCACAAGGTTTCGGAGACGAACCACCACAAATTGATTATACAAATTGGGGCGATAGAGTAGGTTATACAGATTCGTATTTCAATCTATCAGGATTTGTTGTTTCTGGCTCAGATGAGAAGGATACAGTTATTGAAATTACTACCAACGAGTCATTGTTCGATGAACCAGATGCCGTAACCAGAGAAAGAGCAAAGGGTAGTGGAGAACTAGCAGTAACTCCAATCAATGGAATAGGGACTGGAGATTCATTTGAGTTAAGTTTGAACATTGACAGTTTCCACTCAAACGTATCAAAAGATGTTGTGATTTATATCCGTGTCTATGAATTTGATCCAGCAAGAGATGAGAAGCGATGGGTAGTTGAGCAACAATTGAGTCCACTCGACCCCAATTATGTACAATTATACAGCCCAAATACGATTACTCTAACATTGCCAATATGTCGTGGAGTTGATGTGCCTGCTGAAGTTGAATTAAATGATCCAACAGGCCGCTGGGTTTTCGTTTCTGGTGAATGTGAGTGGGAGGGAGATTATTCCTTAGTTGATGGAGAATGGATTGCTCCTAATATCGATGAAGGTGGAGATGGTGCACAATCAAGTACCAACATCATGTTTATCGGTATTGGTGCATTAGCTCTAATAATAATTGTAATTCTAACTTTACTATTCTTGAGAAAGAGTGGTTCTGAAGGTATGGACGGAGATTACAAGGACTTCAATCTAGCAGGTGCTATACAACAAGATCCAGTCGAGCAATATGTGCAACAACTAATCGCTCAAGGATATCCAGAGGCTACAGCACGGACTTATGCTCAACAGTATGCTGCTCAAGCAGGCTTAGGCAGTGGTGCAGCAGGCGGTGCGCAAGCGGCAGCACCTGCAACAAATCCTGCGATGGAAGCGGCATATCAGCAATACTATCAACAGTTTATTGCTCAAGGTTATGATGCTCAAACTGCAGCAGCATATGCCCAACAATATGCAGCGCAATATGTTCAGCAACAACGATAGTGAACCTTTAGAATTGTTTGACCTCT
>DUKP01000148.1 GCA_013329295.1 Candidatus Poseidoniaceae archaeon | reverse complement strand
TCCCACCCTCCTGGTGCAGCAGCTGGGAAGGGTGGGGTTGTTCGCCCATTAAAGGTGATCGTGAGATGGGTTTAGACCGTCGTGAGACAGGTTTGTTGCTTGGTGGTAGAATCGCATAAGGTGTCTGATGGAAGGGGCCCTTTAGTACGAGAGGAACGAGGGCTCGGGGCCACTAGTTTACCAGTTGTCTGACAAGGCAATGCTGGGTAGCCACGCCCTGAAGGATAAGAGCTGAAAGCATCTAAGCTCGAAGCCACCCCATAGACGAGACACCTCAGAACGCTCGTAAAAGACGAGATGATAGACTGCGGATGTAAGTACGAAGCTTCGGCGACGTATTCAGTCCAGCAGCACTAATGTTCGAGCATCTTTTTTTCGTATGTATCCGCACCGCGAGTGCTCTTCGTCTAGTAATTCATGCCAATTCACTGCGACATATGTCGCATCCATATCCGATTCGAGAGAAGATGGGTGCACGGTCATAGCGGTGGTGTTTACCTGGTCTCATTCCGAACCCAGAAGTCAAGCCCACCTGCGTCTATCCCAATACTGTGGTACGAGAGTCCACGGGAAAGGAAGTCACTGTGCCCCTCTTCTTTCACTCGAATTCCTCTAAACTTGGCCGGTGTCTTTATGGCACCGGCCTTTTTTTTATTCACATTATACGGCTTCCTTTTAGAACTCCATGATTTAGCAGGTTTGATTGAGATGACTATAGATACTGCTGACATTTTTGGTAGTGATCAAATAGGCATACATGTGGCTTGTGTAGGTCAATATGTATTTCATCCTCCAGAACTTACTGAACCTGTAAAAGACAAAATTGACCGTGTATTAGGTCTTGAATCAATTGAATTGTCGATTGGTGGTTCAAATTTAATTGGAGCATTACTCTCTGGTAATTCTAATGGTATGGCAGTTGCTGATATTGCTACTGAATCTGATATTGATTTTTTAACCTCATATGGAGATGTAATTGTAATGGAAGGTGGAGTAAATACTGCTGGGAATTTATTGCTTGTTAATGAATTAGGCGTTGTTGCAAGTCCGAGTATACCTGAAGAAGGTTTAGAGATAATTTCTGATGTGATGAAAGTGGATGTTCTTGCTACCACTATTGCTGGGCAAGATGTTGTAGGTTCTCTAGGTGTGACAAATGACCAAGGAGTTCTACTACATCCTGATGTAACTCCGGAAGAAGTTATGTTGATTGAACAGGTTATGCAAGTCCCTCCCATGGTTGGTACTGCATGCTTTGGCTCGCCTTACGTCGGTGCAGGTATCTGTGCATCAAACAATGGTGCTTTAGCTGGAACAGAGACAACAGGTCCTGAGTTGAACCGAATTGAGGATGCCTTAGGATTCCTATAATTTGGCTGTGAAATGTTCAAAGGCCTAATTGGGTCAAAGGTAATCATGGGCGAGATGCTGTATCAAGGTAAAGTTAAGCAAGTTTGGTCAACCGATGACCCAGATATTCTAGAATTTAGATTCACGAATCAGATATCAGTTTTTGATCAAATTATTCCTTCACTTATTCCTAGAAAGGGCGAATCATTAAACCGAACTACAGCCCACTGGTTTAACTTGATTGAAGAAGAAGGAATCTGTGGTACTCACTTAGTAGAAGTAAATGCACCAGACAGATGTTTGGTGAGAAAGGTAGAGGTAATCAAAGAACCAGGAGCAATTCCAAGAGACATGGAATGGGTTTTCGTTCCTTTGGAAATAATTTGCCGACACTACTTATCCGGATCTGCATGGAGAAGATTTCAACGTGGAGAGTTGACAGCAGAAGAACTTGGTGTTGAGCAAGATTGTGAATATGGTGCAAAATTGAGCAAACCATTCCTTGAAGTAACTACAAAATTCGAAAAGTTTGATCGTAACATCACTGTCGAAGAGGCACTTGAGATATCTAACATTACCGAAGAAGAACTGAATTCAATATTTGAAGTAGTGTTGAAGGTTGATGCTCTTATCGAAAGAGAAGCCGGTAAGAATGGTTTGATTCATGTTGATGGTAAGAAAGAATTTGCTCTAGGACCTAATCGAAAAGTAGTCTTGGTAGATACCTTTGGAACCTTGGATGAAGACCGCTGGTGGGATGCAGAAGCATATGCTAACGGAGAATGCATCGAACTTTCCAAAGAATTTGTTAGAACTCATTACATAGGTACAGGACATCAAGCTGAATTGAAGAAAGCGAGAGATGAAGGTACAGAAGACCCTCCAATCCCTGAATTGCCACAAGAAGTTATTGACCAAACTGCTGAGTTGTATGCTTCTATGTATGAGAGATTAACTTCTGAAAATTTCTAATTACAAATGTTCTCTGTGCATAATGCCAGAATCAATTCTTTCTGCAGCTTTTAACATTGCTAAGAAATGCTTGATAGCGTCTCTAACCCCGCCATCAAGTGGTTCATCTGAGGCGACAGACCAGTTTCTACCTGAGAGCAGTTTTCTAATTTCAGTAACCTCTTCCAAACTTAAAAATCCCAAAATATTCATGCCTCCTTTACCACCAGTAAATCTCGCCTCACTGTAATCATCTAGATTATTAAATGATGATAATTTACTCAGCAATTCAATAATGCGTGAAAATATTTGATTAGCACCTTTGACTTCTGAGTTAGGACGTAAGAATTCAATTAGATAACTAATTAGAGAACCGTTGCCAAATGGGAAACGACCAAATTTTTCACGCCTCAAACTTTCACCAATAGTCAAGGGTTTGCCTTCATCATCTATATTTATTGAACACAAAAAAAGCAACATTGAATCGTCCCATGATATTTCTTCAAAAGTACTTGACTCACTCATTCCTTGATCAATTAGACGTTGCTTTAGAGTAGGATTGTCTGCTAAAAGTGCTTTCCAAGATTCATTTTTTGTTTCTCCATCTTGATGAAGTATGTTAGAAATATCCAGTGCAATATCAGCATCACATGAATGAAGTGTGTAGAATGCAGAGGTAGTTCCACCAACTTGGTCTAGGTCCATGATGATGGCAGAAGGCCAAGTGAATTAATACCTTGTAATCAGTCTTTGAAGAAATCAGCCATTCTATCAGTAATCGGTCTAGAATCTACAGGCTTATCATCAGACATCATTTCATCCCTTAGAGATGCAAGTCTTCCTGATGCAGAAGATTCATCAATCAAATTAGTTTGAGAATCTTCTATATCTTCTTCCTCTTGAATTTCAATGACCTCTTTTTCCAAACCATCTTCTTCAATTTCAATACTGAAATCATCTAACTCCTGTTCAGGTGTTTCTTGAATGTCTTCAGATTGTTCTGTTTCAACCACAGGTTCTTTGTTTTGATTAGTTTTCTGAGGCCTTTGCTTTCTAGTTGCATTTGGTGTTAGTAGTCCAGCGAAATAAGCTATTGCAATGACAATTATTGTTGTCATTATGCCATAGATCATTTGGGAACTATCAATAATTTCAGATTTTGCAGATTTGTAGTAAACTTGCGCCGTATCGTCATCTAAAACATCATCGATGTCATAGGGTGAAGCACATTTTAATTCAGCTCGAATTAAATCATCATTGTCAAATACACCAGGGTCATCAATTTCAATAATAGGTGCAAAATCGAATCCATTTATGTCGATAATGATAGTTTCACTCCAATCGTTATCTGGTGAATCTAGTGAAATCAAGCATGTTACACCGGCTAACCTCTCGTATGAAGTACGAATAATTGAGATTCTAATGTCTTGTTCTGCTGTAATTTCTTGAATTCCAATATTCCAACCACTTGCTCTAGATATTACTTCAGTACTTCTTTCTGTAATTTGTCTTCCAAATGAGTCAATTACAATTAGAGTTACAGTTAGTTCTCCAGCATCTGGTTTCCAATTAGTTGTGTTAATGTCAAGTGATAAACTGCCACCTTTAGAAACTGAAAATTGATTTTGTTCAAGCGCAACATTGTTGCCATCGTTGGTGAGTAGCACTACGGTTCCAGAAAAACTGTCATCACTTGTTGCAACTAATGTACATGTACCTATTTTGTCATTGATGGTTTTAATGCCAAGTTCATCCATTGCAGCGGAGATAAAACTACAACTTGCTGAATATTCAGGCAATAAATAACCTGCTGAATGTATGTAGTATTCAGTCACGCCATCACTTGATGTAAGGGTTAGATTTTGTTTACCATTAGGTATTGAAACTAGTAATGTTGAGGATGAAAGTTGCACATTACTTGGTAAATCAACATCATTATTTGTTACCGAGACGCTTGCTGTGTCTCCTACAACTCCTGAAATTACTGGTGAAGAGGTAAAGGCAAAACTTGATGCTTCAACAGGTATTGAAATTGTTTGTAGACCAATAATAGGGTGAATCACCTCTATAGTGACAGATATCGGTGTACTATCCCATGAAGGGTCAGGAAGCAAACTAATAGGTAGACCAATCACTTGGTTGGGAGAAATAATCAAACTTTCAGGATGGTTTGCTGTCCATCCCTCAGGTAGACCTGTAACATCAATTGATAGTATTGCTAAATCATTACCTGTATTCTCAACCCATGCAGTTGGCATACTTTCGATTGTCGAGTTCACTAACCAATTTCCTTTAGCGAATAATTCGATACTTGGTGATGTACCAACTCTAACTGGGACTTCTTGAATAGTTTGTCCAGAACCATCCCCATCAGATACTCTAAGTCTTAGAACACCTACTTCACCTGCTACAGAATTTTCCGGCGGTGTAACAAAAATGGTAACAGTAGATTCGCCAAACGGTTGTATAATGTCACCATTTTGTGGCACTGATATGTTCCATCCTTCACCTGCTTTGCTGTACCATGGCTGTCTAGCTAAATTCCCTAAGTGTTCAACATTAAGAGTTAGATTTTGCCCATCTGGCTCGATAATCAGGTTAGTTTCAGAAAGATTTAGTCTCCAGCCAGAAACTTGTTGAACGGTTAGGTTTAATGACAAATTACTGACATAAAGTTCATCTGAATACAATTCAAATATTACCGTTGCAATAGTACCACTCCATGTATCACTTGGTGCAGTAATTGAAAAATCTAAGGAAGCTGTACCATTTACTTCAATATCCGCAAATGAATTGTTTTCTGCTGTCCATATGCTTGAATCGCTACCAAAATAATTTATCGAAAATATTGGCTTTACAATGATATTATCAACTGCATTTCCTGTATTCTTCACTGTATAATTCAAAGTTAATGTTTCAGAGGGTACAATGTTGTGTTCTAAGCCATCTTCAAAAGTCAAATCCCAACCGTGATCAGGTTCTGCTTCAACTAATAAATCCACTACTGATTGAACATTTTCTCCACCTAACGATTGCCACTTAAATCTTAGAATGAATGGTTCTTGTGCGGGTGTGTCTTCTGATAAAGTAACATCTACAGTAGCGATAGTGCTTGCAAGTGGGCCAAGAGTACGCTGAGGATTATATTCGATTAATTCAACAACAGGGGAACTAGTCATATTAGGGCCTTCAATTACTTCACTTGTCAATAAAAATTCATCTTGCCCATTGCCAGGGTTTTCTAATCTAAGTAATACTTGATTGGTAATCTCAACAAACATTGAAACTGGCTCACCTTGAGAATTTTGTGTAGGCTGAACAATAGTTGATGCACTTCGATAAACCTGAAGTACATGTAATGTGAAGTATAGGCTGTGATTGTCATCAGAATCAGAATCAGTCGTGAAATAATGACGTTGAGGTACAGCATTTACCGGTAAGTCCAGGTAAATGTTTCCAGTAAATGGTGCTCCTGAACTGCCACTTGCTTCTATGTTACTTCCATCAAATGACAAATCTCCATCAACACTCCATACCCAGTTTGTATGTACCATGTTAGCAGAAACAGTGTTCCACGACATCAAACCATCATCAGGGATCAAACCTTCAACAGTCCATTGTAGTGATTGATTTGGTAGAGTTCTTTGATGAATGTTTTGCACAGTAACTGAAGCTGCAGTTAAGTTGACAAACAAATCTTCACACAATGTCTCTTCTCCACTGCCAATACACATAGTCATAGTTGTAGAAGTCACTGAACCGAGTTGCACTCCGATTGGTGTGTTTAGATTTACAAACAATTCTTTTTGTTCACTAGGTGCTAAATTTAGAGAGAATATTTCTGTTCCACTTGAATCATGTAAAGTTGGATTACCACCCCAAGATGGCGCAGTCCAATCAATTGAAGTGGTTGTTTCATATGCATTGCCTAAATTTTCGACTATTATCCATGCAGTAGCAGTATGACCAGGTCTGCCAAATCCTTCAGTATTGTCTAATCCGCTTGGCCCAGCTATAGATAACCCTCTAGTACGAAGAACTTCCAATGGTAATATTGAATCAAACGATATACTTGGGTCGCTATCTAGTGTTAATGTTAGAATCGCATATGAATT
>DUKP01000093.1 GCA_013329295.1 Candidatus Poseidoniaceae archaeon | reverse complement strand
GAGAAAACTATGCCAGAATCGATCCAATCTGCGATTTGTAGATTTATTTTTGATAGCCGTTTTTTGAGGTCAAGGCCCATAGCAGAGACTTGTTCGGATAAATCGGTTAGAGAAAGTTCAGAATCATTATTCAGCATTGTTTTACGTTGGGCCTCATATTTCTCTGCTAATTGGTCATCAAATTCAGCGATCTCATCAATGATTTGTAACCTGATAATTTCATGTAAGTTATGGATTTTTTGTCGATGACCAATTTCTTGTAAAGCCTCAACAAGATTCATGTCTGCTATGTATTCTACATCATATCCATCACTTCGTAGGGATTCAATGGCGGCGTAAACAGCACGTTTTTGACGAGCCTCGTTTTCTTCAATCTCACTTAGCAAACTATCAAGTGTAGCAAAGGAATTAGGGTCCTCCATCATCGGAATCAATAGATTTATGCGCGGTTTAGAAGAATCATCAAGAGCATCACAGCGAGCAAGAATCAACAATCTTTCTTCACTAAGCATGACTGCTTCCCAGTCTCTTCTACATTTGTCTAAGATTAATTCCCAACGCCGATATTGCCTTGCCCATTCATTGTAACGCTCGACAATTTCCTCATAATTCATTGGATTATTAAGTGCCTCAATCCATTCATCAAATAAACCACCAGAGATATCAATTCGTTCCAACCATTTGTGGCTCATTCTTGAGGATAATTGTTTACAGGCACCGATCAAATATTCTACACGCATCAAAGCTTCAGTAGCAGTAGCAGAGTTATTGACTAAGTACTTCTCAATCTCTTCTACCTCCCAGCCGCTATCTGCCCAATCTCTTAGATGATTATCGAACCAATCAGTGTCGGTTTCGGCGATAATTTCCTCTGACATGACTTGACCTAATCCCGTGTGATAGATGATAGTCTTTCAATGTGAGTCTTCTAACTTGTATTATTGAGGTATTTTCAATGCAAAATTGTGATTCGGCTTTTTTTCGAAGGGTCAAAAAAGCCATTATTACACTAACTTACAGCCGGAGAGCATAAAGGGGCAAACTAAACTCGATTCGCATGGAACCAATTACAGCCTTGTTTGGGATTGCCTGTTTAGGAGCAGGTGGGGGCGTTGGATACTGGTTGAAACAGAACCACGAAAAGATGCAAAAATTAAACGATTTTAACATTGTTTTACAAGAATCACAAAGTGCTCATTTTGTACATTTGAATAACCAAGTTGCCGATGCAAATGCTCGATTAGTGACACTAAATGGCATGGTAGATGCATTAAGAGCGACCAATCCAGAATTAGATGGTGCGCTAAAGGCATATAGCATAATTACCCAATTAGAACAAATTAGCCAATCAGGGGAATCAATTGGCGACTTGGAGTTATTTGGTAATGCACTTACCGCGCTTGAAACATTGGTTTCACCGATTTCAGTAGAGAGTGAAGTTGGAGCAACAAGTCTGTTGACTCAAACCAGTTCAAACATGGTAATGCGTTTAATCGAAATTTTTGATGTACACCAAATGGATGTTAAAAGCCTAGGTCTAAAGCCAGTATCGGCACATAAACTTGGGCACGCTACTATGAGTCTACGTCGATATGATTGGGCAGAAACATGCTTCGGTATCGCTTATGCTTCTTCACCAGGTAATGCTAATGTTTTGGAAGCATTGGAATTTATTGCGATTGAACGTGGTGATGAACCGCTTAGAAGACATTGGTTAGAAGCAAGGATGACAGTAAACCCAGATAATCCAGAATTATTACGAGCCCATGCTCACTTACTCGCTAAGATGGGCGATATGGAAGCGGAAAGAGATGTTTTGAGATTAGAAGCACTTGGTCTTGATACACCTGCTGACCGGTCATTATTATCTGGGCTAAGAGCTCGTGCAGGCTCTCATTCCGAAGCATTAGAAGCGATAGAACAAGCCTTAGCAGAAGACCCGAGTCAAGCTAAGGATTGGCTATCTTATGCAACATTACTATACCAAGAAGGCGAGGCAAGTAAAGCGCTTGACGCAGTTGATAAGTGTCTAGAATTAGATCGTCAAAGTGGAGGCGCATGGGCTTTGTGTGCTACAATTCTGGCCCCTAAACAAAACCGTCTGAAAGAAGCACTAAAAGCAGCAATTCACGCTGTGGCTTTAGATGCTGGTGGTGTTGAGTTAGTATTGTTAAAGGCGGACCTATTATTGGCAGATGGCCAAGCTACAGCAGCCGAAGAATCTCTAACTAAAGCACTTGATAAAGATATGATGAATGGGGAATTACGAGCGAAAATTGCTACTCGATATTTGCTTGATGGCCGACCAGATGAGGCTCAGAATTTACTTGATAAAACTCCAGTTGGAATTGACCACGCATTATTACATGTTGTCGAGGGACGCTTACATCTTGTTAATGCAGACAAGACTAGAGATGGTACAGGTGAAACCGATGCAACTCTTCTCTCAGTAGCAATCGCGGCCTTTGAAGGAGCACTGAAACTCAATCGAGAACTTGGTGTTGCTTGGCTTGGTCTTGCTCGCACTCAACGATTATTACGTAATTTGGATGCAGCCGAAGAAGCACTTACAAGAGCAAGAAGGTTGTTGCCAGAAGACGACTCCTCAGCAGCAGCCGAAGCAGCATTACTCGCACTTGACCAAGGAGATATTACTGCTGCTGCCAACCTAATCGATGTTGCAGATATTCATGGTGATAGCTCAGTAATCACCTATGTTCGTGGCAATATTGAGGCCAGATCAGGACACCTTGAACGTGCTTTGGAATATTATGGCAAGACATTGAAATCTGATAATAGTCATATTCGTGCTAGACTCAACAGATGCAGTATTTACATGGCTATGGATGAGGGCAGGAAAGCACTTGACGATGCAGAGATTCTACTTGATTTAGCTCCTAATTTTACCTTAGCAAGATTCCGTAAGGCTGAGGCTGAAATGATGTTAGGAGAGTGGGCTCAAGCAAGAGATGACCTTGATATTGTACTTGAAAAAGCACCTCACCACCACCAAGCACTAACCCAATTAGCGGCATGTTTCATTGCATTGGACCGTCCAGAAAGGGCAGAAACTCCGCTTAACGAAGCGCTTAGAATCGCACCCGAACATGCTCCAGCATGGCACCAAAGAGGATTGCTTTACCTTGAATGGGGCCGTAATGATAACGCTATGAGTGACTTTGAGGCTGCAGTAAAAGCCGACCCACAACACCTTGATTCAAGATTACACATTGCCGCAATGTATCATGAAGCAGAACACTTTGATGCAGCAGAATCAGCATGGCGAGCAGTTCTACAACTTGACCCAGATCATCTTGTTGCTAAAACCAGACTCGATGAGTGTGAAGCAAAAGTAATGGTTAGATAATCAAATTACGCCAACCACTTTGACAAGAATTCGTTTTTGTCTTTGTCCGTCAAATTCAGCATAATGAATTTGCTCCCATGTGCCCAAGTGTAACCGTCCATCACGCACCGGCATGGTAACTTGTTGGCCGAGCAATTGACGCTTTAGATGGGCATCACCATTATCTTCACCAGTTCTATGATGGTGGTATTCCTCGCCATCTCGACCGTTAACTCCGTAGAATGGTGCAACCTTTTCCAGCCATTTCATAATATCATGATGGAGGCCATATTCAAGATCGTTAACATAACAAGAAGCAGTAATGTGCATTGGGTTGACCAATACTAAACCATCTTTAATTCCAGATTCTGCAACTATTTTTTGAACATCTTTGGTAATGCAAATGATTTCATATCTTTCTCGTGTATTCATGTACATTTCTTCAACATAAGTAGCTGCTTGCCCGGTAATTAACTCGCCCATGGTGCGCAGAAACATCACTCAGTCTATGAAGAAAAGGCAAGTATCTGAATTCTGGTGAAAATAGTTCTATGGATATAATCAAGCATCTAAAAGCCCAAACCCTCACCAAATGTCATGAAGCGAGCAATTCTAGCGGGATTCCTTGTTTTATTGCTGTGCCCAATTGCTAGTGCAGAAACTTACCGAATTAGCGGCAAGGCAACATATGCAGACAACACACCAGTGTCCTTAGACTACGTCTATGTTGAATGTGAGGTTGGAGCATATGAATGCTACCAATATCGAGGTACTAAAGCGATGACAGACGCTTATGGCGACTTTACTGTAGTTATCGATGCGGGCGATGAAGAAGACGGGATTGATATTTTATTATCACTACGCGGCGAAAATTTCACTCACATTATTGATTTAGCCCAACATCAAAACTCGCCTGAAGGTAAAGTGTATCAAGATTTGAGATTAAATCAGAACCCAGCAATATCAGGGGTTTTCATGGGTTTTGGTTGTTTTATTGTACTGTTTGTTGTAGCGTTTGTCTCAGTCTTATTACGAACCGGTAGAAGGCTAGCAACCAAAGAAGGCAGACTCGAGTTCGTTGGCTATCGCAAGGCGCGTCAACTCGAATGTCCAGTCTGTAAAGAGATGATTTTTCAACATGAAATGGTCAAGCATCTGATAGTTGACCATGATATTGAACCCGTTGAAGCAGGTAAGATGACCGGGAAGGTCATGCGTAAAACTTGGTCAGAAGAGGAATAATCGGGGGATTCATCAACCTCCTCTAATTACGCGTAATCATGCGAATTAGCCATGCAACGCCAAATGGGGAAACAGCCTTCGAACATGATATACCTCAATTTGGCCTTGGAGTATTTTTGATGTCTGATGATGGTGAATGTAAGTCTTCAGTACTCAATGCACTAAATGCGGGCTATACTCACATTGATACTGCAAGAGCATACAATAACGAACATGAGGTTGGTCAAGCAATTAGAGAATCTGGAGTTGATAGAAACTCAGTATTCATTACCACTAAACTGCGACGAGGCCACGCAACTGGTTACGAAGAGACAATCGAACATTGTAGGAAGTCTTTGGAACTACTTGATATGGATTACATCGATCTTTATCTTGTTCATGC
>DUKP01000208.1 GCA_013329295.1 Candidatus Poseidoniaceae archaeon | reverse complement strand
ACTACTGAAATAGCTGCAGCAATGGTGATTAGAATAGAGCATGCGAGTAATAATTTTTGTAAATTTTCACTGTATTCTGCACGTAGACTTAATCCAATAATGATGTGTGCAATCATCATTGTCCCTAGGTATATCGCACCTGTAGGGTGAATTAGTGCAACACAAGATACTGCTATTATGAATCCTCTAGTATGGTGCGAGCCTCTACTGGAAGATGGACGTAAAAGCACAAGAAGTCCAACTACCAAACCTAGTTGACTTGCTACAGTAGGATAACCTGAATCATATGCTTTGGCAAATAAGCCAAAACCTAGGGCCATTGTAACGAAGAATTGACCGCCTGCGCCATGATGATCCATCGCACCAGCCGCCCCAATTATCAAAATCGCTAATGTGTAATGTCCTAACAAAAATACTGCCTTTCCAGAACTTATTCCTAAACTGGTGGCTAACCAACCTGCTAAGGCAGGAAAGGCTGGTGGGTATGTCCATGAACCTTCATTTACACCTGTAAGAATCATATTGCCGTTTTCAGCAATTTGTCCAGCAAGTACAGCAAAACCAATCCAATCAACACCGAATGGTAACTTTTGAAACAGAGGTAATAACAAAACACCAGAACATAAAACTGCACCGACAATAATGCCCAATCTGTATCTATTTGATTGGAACCATCGTTGAGTTGCCACTTCGTCACTAATCTCTTGGTCTTCACTTTCAAGAATCATACCATGCATCGCTGCCTCGAGTTTTTGCCATTGAGTTAGGCCCTTTTCTTCATTGATTCGACGTTTGAGATGAGCAATTGCTAATGTGTTCAGTAGTAAGATGACTGCTGAAGTAAGGCCCCAAGTTGACAAACCACTGAGAACTACCAAACCGCATGCACCATAAACAAGTAACAATCCTAAAGCTGGACTAAGCATTGCTTTTCTCCACTTGTCTGCAGTGCCATCAAGTACTTTGCATAGTGCATAGCCCGGAATTATGCTTATGGCTAACAATACAATAGTAGCCACAATCATGCTTCGTCGTAATCCATCAAGGTCTTGACTTTTCGGCCAATAATCAATAATATCCGTCGTTTAGCAAATGTTATGGCAGGATTCGATGCACCATTCCATCCAATTGTAAAGTTGCCAGATGAGTATTGGGTATTTGATTTTACCAAAGGCCCAAATTCATCTTGGGAGTGTCCTTTTGATTATCAAATTGGTAGGTATGATGAGCATCGACCAGGGATGTATACTACGGAGTTATTTTCAGGCGAGAGAGACTTACACGTTGGCTTAGATATTGGTGCTCCTGTCGATACAGAAGTCTTTGCTTTTGCAGATGGTGTTGTTTTCAGTAAAGGGATTAATCCTGAAGCAGGATCTTATGGGCCGACAATAATCACCGAACATAATTTGCCTATACCCACGGCGGTAGGTGCAATGGAATTGGGTGCTGCGCAGAAATTTTGGGTTCTTCATGGCCATCTTTCAACAGAATCTCTTGAGATGGTTGAGACTGGACAGGTAATAACTAAGGGACAAAACATAGCAAAAATTGGTAATGAAAGTGAAAATGGTGGCTGGCCCCCCCATGTCCACATACAATTGTCATTGGTTGAACCAATTGGCAACGATTTGCCAGGAGTGGTTAAGTTGTCTGAAAGAGATGAAGCGCTGAAAATATATCTTGATCCAAGACTAATTATTGGCCAAATATATTGATTAATTCTGATCGGCTAAGAATTTCTTTAGTGAGTTGATAGGGCCAATCGCTGAGGGGTCTTTCCCATGAATTAGACCTAATGCAATAGATAGCCAATCCATGATTATGCAAAGGTGTAAAAGTGCCTCTAATAGTGATTCACCCTCGCCATGAATACGCCATGCCATATCACTGGGAGTGTGGGCAATCATCCATTCTAAGCGCTTTACAACTCTTGAATGCATGCCATTCCATGTCAAAAACAAAATTACATTTTCTTCAACACTAAAATCAGCATCGTTGCCGACACCACCCCAAGCAACGCTTTCGTTATGATTCATTTCAGGAAAGATTCCGATTCTTGCAAAACGTGCAGAATTTTCGTTTAATTGGTTTTTGAAACGGTTTAGAGCTGGCATTAATTCAGTAGGGCCAAGTAAGGAAATCGGTTGTGTAGCCATGTAAGATATCAGCTCAATTACATCTGAGTCATTATTATTGATGAAATCATAATCGTTGACAATTAATTGCAACCTTTGTAGCATTGCTTCATCGTCATCACCTTCTGGCAAGAGTCCTATGCCGCGAAATAAGGCAAGTTGTCGAGCAAAGATATGACCAAATGCTGAGCGTGGAGGTTGTCCGCCGATTGAAGGAATATAGTAGCAATTGTAGTGTAATTCCGCAAGTCCTGATAGTATGCCACCGGTTGAAATTACGATAACTGTTGCACCTGCTTTCAAAGCAATTTCAGTTGCATCAATCGCTTCTTCAGTATTGCCGCTGTGTGAAGTAGAAATTACTAGCCATTTTTCATCCCACCATGAGGGTAGAACATAATCTCGCTGGACAACCACTGGAGTCTTACCTTTTAGATTACAAAGTGCTGAAAGGAAATCTCCACCTGCTGCAGAACCACCCATCCCTAGAGCAAGAACACCTTTCCATTCCGTATTGCCTATTTCTTCCATCCAG